>JAGFIZ010000047.1 GCA_024103135.1 Bradyrhizobiaceae bacterium
CCGATAACCAGTTCAGTAGAAGAGCCAGCACAAACGGTTGCATCCTGCGGAACAATCAGGTCAAGCGTTGATACGAACACAGTAGTTGAATCGACGGTTACGCATCCATCACGCGTCGCAATGAGTGTGTAGGTCGTGGTCTCCCGAGGGTTTGCTATCGGAGCAAGTGCCGTTGAGTCATCCAGCCCCGTAGATGGGCTCCATACGTACGAGTCTGCAACACCCGTAGCCGAAAGTCGCGTAGCACTTCCAAGGCAGATACGCTTGACGGGGCCTGCCTTTACATCTGGAGCTGGGAGAATGTTTACATGGACGGTATCGGAAGAGGTGCATGTGCCAGCACCATGTCCCACAAGCACGTAGGTTGTGCTCACTAGTGGTGCTACGGTCAAGGTAGCTGCGGTGTCGACCTGCTGACCATCAGTCGTATACCATTCATAGCGCTGCGCACTTCCAGAGGCTCTCAACAATGCCGTCGAGCCCTCGCAGATCGAGGTGTCTGTAGATGCCTGAACTACTGGACCCTGCATTGCAGAAATCACCAACGAATCGGTTGAACTACAACCACCACTTTCAGCGAAGACCTTTACCACGGTTGGCCCAGTGATAGTCACGACCGTTTCGTTGGTGGTTGATGGCATAACGCCAACACCACTCCATGTGAAGGACGATCCGCCACCCGTTGCTCGAACGGTGATTTGCTGTCCTGTACAGGCCTCCGCCGGACCATCGATGATGATGGTGAACGTTGGTTCGACGTATACCACCACCGTATCGGTAACGACGCAACTACCCTTCGTCATCGTTACCACAAACTCCGTTGTTTGCGTCGGCTTAGCAACTGGTGATGCCGATGATGGGTTGTCCACCAAGTTCTCCGGCGACCAATGGTACATGTCGGCACCAGATGCATGGAGCGTTGCCGATCCACCAGGACAGATTGTAGCATCGGGTCCACCAGTCAGTTTGCTCACTGCTACGGTAACTACGGCTGTGTCCTTGCAGCCATCTGCGCTCGTGCCAACAACGGTGTACGTAGACGTGCTAGCAATCGTGGCAATCGGATCGGCAATGTTGGGATCACTCAAGCCATGCGAAGGCGACCAACGATAACTGGCTGCACCGGAGGCATGGAGTTGGATTGGCACGTTCGGACATGTAGAGAGCGACGTTGGTACGGAGAGTTTTGGCTCCGGTAACACGTCAATCTCGATCTCGATGGTATCGTCGCCATACATATTCGAAACCGTCAACGATGCACGATGCAGTCCAGGTGTGTTAAAGCACACAACGGGATTTGGTAGACGTGGACTCGATGGTGTACCCGTAGGAATGTTCCAACTCCACGAGTTAATCAGGCCTTGGCTCTCATCTACAAGTTGGATGCATTCATTTACGCAGACACGTACATTTCGAGTGAATGCAACAGGCATCTTACAAGCTTGGTCGCCAGGGACATGGGATGTAAAGTTCCATGCAAGGAAGAGCGGCAAGCCGGATCTGCAGGTACCCGTAAGTGTTATCGCTGTGTCGACGATGGTTGGTAAGGGGGCTGAAGGATCAGGGATCGACGCGAGATGTTTTTCGTTGGGTCTGCCAATGTAGATGGCCTTGTCGGGAGCAAGTTGCATCGGTGTAAAAGCCGATGATCCCTTCAAGAAACCAACGTTCTGTCTTGAAGCAATGATGACGTCGCTGTCATACGTCTTCAAGTCGAACCTCGTGATATAGACACCTTCAGTTGGCGTTTGCACCGTTGAGGCAATGTAGAGATACCGACTATCGGCAGAGAATGCAGCACCATAGTGCGAAAGCGACCGATCTGATCCAAAGAGGTCAATACCGTTGAAGAGTGTCCCGGTGGAACGCGTAAAACGATAAAGCTGCGCTGTGCCTGAAGGCGAGGTGATGATGATGAACTCGCCATTGGGCGAGGCATGCATCTGTCCTGCATCTCGAATCTCTGCATCAGGGATCCCGTTTGATACAACTGGAGTCAAGGACAAACCACTCGCCGTAAGGTGATAGGCGTTGAATACGGAGATTGCTCGTCTCCGAACAACAATCCACCAACCCGTGCCATCACAGTCACGAGTTGCGGTTACGTGTTCGGTTATGTCGTCCGTGACAAACGAGTTCTTTACGATAACATCACCAAATCCGACGTCCCTTCGCATGTCGACCATGCTGTAGGTAAGACACATACATCGGTCGCCGGGGTCTACTGCCGTGATTGGTGCTGGATTGAAGATGGCATAGAGATCATCACTACCAGGCCAAGGGAGGATGAGGGCACTCTGACTCGTTGATCGTTCACCCTGAAGTCCATTGCCATTTGGCATGATCTGATGAAAGGAATTACGAACTTCATGACCGTCGGTGTAAAACAACAACTTGCCCGTAACAGGGTGCGACTGAACAGCACACCCTTCGTCGGTGTCGATACGTCCATCGGTCAAGGGCTCTACAGTCCCATTGGCAAACGTGATACCGGCATTGCTGCCGAAGTACCAATTCCACGCACTGCGTTGAGCATACACATCTGCCGAAGGCATTGCGAGCCAGCATGCAAGAATCAGACATTCTGCAGCGAGCGCAATCCCTAACCTCCCCCCACTGAGGTATGAACGCCAAGGTGCCATGTAGTAACCTGAAAAATAGCATACTTACCGACACAAATCACGGTTTTGATCCGAAATGTGAGGGGGCTGACCCATGGTCGTCCGCATAGCCCTAGTTTTGCATGCGAAAACGCAGATTTTTCCTCTCAACAAGGGGCTCCTGACTTGCTTAAACAAGCACGTGTTCTGGTAGTCGACGACGAAGCCGACATCGTTGATCTGATATCGTACAATCTCAAAAAGGCAGGCTTTGACGTGCTCACGGCCTCCAATGGTACCGAGGCACTTGCCATTGCTAGCAAGGAGCTTCCCGACCTGGTTGTACTTGATGTGATGATGCCTGGCATGAATGGCTTCGAAGTCTGTAAGGTGCTGCGTAGTCAGGAGTCAACCTCGCCCATTGCAACGGTGTTCTTAACAGCAAAGACTCGTGAGGTGGATCAGCTAAAGGGACTTGAGCTTGGTGCCGATGATTACGTTCCAAAGCCAGTGAGTCCACGTATTCTTGTCGCCCGCATTCAGAACATCCTACGTCGCCGCGAGGAACACACCCGTCAAGCCACTAGCGTCGAGACAAGCCTCCTTGGCGGAGAGATGGTGGCAAACCGACAGAACTATACGATCCGCATTGCCGATAAGGAAGTGTTCTTCCCGAAGAAGGAGTTCGAGCTCGTCGTTCTGTTGGCTTCTAATCCTGGGAAGGTTTACTCCCGCGATGAGTTGCTTGCCAAGGTTTGGGGACAGTCCGTGCAGGTCGTTGATCGTACGGTCGACGTGCACGTGTCCAAGGTGAGGGAAAAGCTCGGAACCATGGCACAGCGACTTGAGACTGTCAAGGGGGCTGGGTACAGGTTTACCTCCACATCTGAAAAGTAAGAGCCATGTCAGCACAACCAACCGCACCGTTTTACAAGAACCCGGTTCTTTACTTCACCGCTGGCATCCTGGGCTTGTTGCTGGTATTCGTCATCCTGATTTCTATCTACGAACCACAAGCCACCCACGAACTGGGGTTGCTACGCTTTGTACTATTAGGTCTGGGCATTGCCTTGTTAGGTTGGGCAATCCATACCCATCATGTGCGTACGCTCGAGAAGGCATTGTATCATCCGTTGCAACGGCTCACCGATAGTACCTATGCAATTGCAGAAGGGGCAACGAGTGGACGTGTTGAGTTGGGTCCTACTACCGATAGCGACGTACTCCTGGCAAGTGATGCCGTAAACAAGCTGGCGCAAAAGGCATCACGTGACATTGCAGAATACACCCGACTCGAACGTGTTCGGAGTGAGTTCCTAGGCAATGTTTCTCATGAGCTGCGTACACCAGTGTTTAGTGTGCAGGGATATTTGGAGACGTTGCTTGATGGCGCAGTCGACGATCCAAGCGTGAATCGGCAGTTCCTCGAGAAGGCCTACCATAACACTAAGCGACTCAACACGCTGTTGAACGACTTGATTGACATATCGCGAATCGAGAGCGGTGAATTACGGTTGAGCTTTCGTTACTTCGATATGTGCGAGGTCCTCAAGGAGGTTGTGCAATCAATGGAGCACATTGCCTCTCAGCATTCGATAGCCATTGTGCTCGAGCTACCGAGTGATGACAACTGCAGTGTACTTGGCGATAAGGAGCGCCTTGTGCAGGTGATGACGAACCTCATCGACAATGCACTCAAATACAATACTGAACATGGAACGGTGACGGTGAGCGCAAAGGTGGCGAAGGGTACGATGCACGTAAGTGTATCGGACACGGGCGTTGGTATTGCAGCCGACCAGCTTGACAGGATCTTCGAACGCTTCTTCAGAGTTGGCGAAGACCGATCACGCTCCATTGGCGGTTCGGGCCTTGGTCTAGCAATCGTCAAACATATTCTCGAAGCCCACCAGGCACCGGTTCACGTCTCTAGCGTCGAAGGTAAGGGGACAACCATCAGCTTTGAGTTGAAGACTGCCTAGTTCACCACAACGATGGTTGTTTGAATTGGCGTCGTTGACGTGTGTGCTCGAACAACATAAACACCACTGGAAAGCCCCCTGACATCAACGATGAGTGAATGATCTCGTTGATACCACGGTACCACTATCTCATTGCCAGCAAGGGTTTGAACAGTGCATGAGGTAATGGGTGCATCGTTTGAGAGGCCAACGAGCACGTGGTCGGATGCCGGTTGCGGATACACACTCGTTGTATGTGGTTCCTGTAGATCAACATCCGCGGTGTATTCCCAAGTAACGTCATCAACGTACAACCCATCGGAGTGCTTGGTCAGGTTCGACCTGAATCGCAGCCGAAGCTGAAGCGTGTCGGGACTTATGTAGTCAAACACGTGCTGACCTGCACGCCAAGCGTCGGCCCCCTTGGTAGTATCTGCCCAACGTGGATCAACGCTAGAATTCCACCATGCAATGGTCTGCCAATCATGTGATTGTTCGCCGCTACGCTTAACCTCCAGATATGCAGTGTCAGTCGGATCGACAAACGCAGCAACACGCCAGCGTAGAACAATGGCATTGTTCTCTGGAATCAAACCAGGCTGTTGAAATGGGTAGAGGAGCACGGTATCGCGCGCGGAACGTGTGTAGTCCTGGTTGGGCGATTCAGTAAGGGAGGTAGGTGGACTGTACGACAAGCGCGAGTCCAGGCCCCATTGTCCGCCCATCACATAATAATTCGGCATCGTATCAAAGGTCTCTTGTCTCCATTCCATGTTTCCTGCAAATACCATCATGCTGTCAGAGAAAGGACTCATGTTCTTGTCGGCATCACGGATTGCAGCACGAACCTTCCAGAAGCCATCTTCCGGGGCAGCAACGACAAAGGAAAGTGTCTTGCCTGTATCTGATGCGGACACGGCTATCACCGCCGTATCAGCACCACGTGCGATGAGCACCTGTGCTAGGTTCACGAGTGGAGTTTCTCCATCAAGCCTGAAGCGTGGCATGGTTAACGTAACTCGATGGTATGCCACATCGCTGGAGTCATAACCCATAACGTTAACCAAGGTGGGTGACCCTGGAAGTTTTGACCCACCTGCAAAGGCCGATGCAGTGCGAGTTGCAGACGTGTCGGTGCCATCCTCCACATGTAGGGTGTAGGTGTACTCACGGTACGAGGTGAGAGCAGTGTCCCGATAGCTCGTTGTGGCAACCGGCAACGTCGCGATGCGCATGCCATCACGGAATAAGGCGTACTGTGCGGCAGGGGAAAGGGGCTGACCAAACGTGCGAGATGAAACTGCACTCCAGCCAACATCGATACTCGTTGGCATCGCAGCAATGGTGTTGGCCCACATCGTGTCTGGAGCTCTCGGCGAGCGTGTGTTGACGATGGCGGTGTACACGTCACTGTCAACAGTGTTGGTGCTGGTTGTATTTCGCATGTCTACCCACGATGGGTAGACAATGCCGTTGTAGAAGTCGCAACCCGAATAGTCTCCGGCAAAGGTCCTGCCACTAAATGGATTGTTGCGCAAATCATTGTCGGCATCACCGACCCTCCTGTCCGTCCAGGTTTGTCCGCCGTCAGTCGAGAGACTCACATAACAGTTAACAAGGATGTTACTCTCGTCGTCACGACTATCAAAGTACATCACGGCAACATCGCCAGTAGTAGGATCGATGGCTATCCACGGCCAGAACTGATCATTGGATGTGTCGGAATGCACGACCCTTGGTGTCGACCACGTAGTGCCATTGTCGGCTGAGTACGATGAGTAGACGTTTGGTGGATTGTCTGCCGACCAGACAAGGTACAGTCTTCCGTTGCGTGCTCCACCCGTATTGTCGACCGACAGGCTTGGATACGCTTCTGCACGAACGGTACCCTTTACTCTTGAATTCACCGTTCCTTCGATCTCTAGCTTCTCGCCGAACGGATTGTAGGTGTGCAGAATACGTGGCTCTGAAAATGTAACTCCGCCATCTGTGCTTCTAGCGTATCGAACGGCATTCTCCGTGCCGCTATTCCATACTACGTGGACGCTACCGTCGGGCCCCGTCCGAGCAAGTGGAAAGCTTTGTCCAAACGTTGCATGCTCACTCGTATGTGGGAAGCGAGCACCTACGGCGATCGGTACGCTCCAACTTAGCCCCCTATCGGTACTGCGCGAGATAACGATCTGCGTGCTACTGTCGGCATTGATCACACGTTTCCACGGGATGTACAGATTGCCACGGAAGGGTGATGAAGAAGCCGTGTCGGCATGGACGTAATACTTGTCTTCGAAAGCACTGTCGGCCGTCTGCTTGCCAAGGTGTTCGATGACGGGAATGTGGGTAGGCCCCCAGGTAAGTCCGCCATCATCAGTAATGGAGATGTAGACGCCATTCTCGCCGAACTGAGGAGTCTGTCCAACGTTAAAGCCACCATAACACAAGTAGCCACGTCCCTGATGATCAAAGCAAACGGATGGATCGTTGGTGCTTCGCCAGCCTTCATGTGGGTAACCCAACTTGACGTTATGCCAGGTATTGGCGCCGTCGGTCGAGTAATACGCCCATGTCTGACTGTTGGCTCGATAGTCTACTGCACTACCAATAAGATTGCGAGGATTGAGTGGGTTGACTGCGATCGAACTTTCATTCTGCATTGGTTGCTGATCCTGTTCTTCGGCAATCAGCGACACGTTCTCAAACTGCGACGCATACCACGACAATCCTTGAACGAATGGCACCTTGGGCCAGTCGGGATGCAGATTCGTAGGGTCAGGTGTGGGATGAGCACGCTCCATTGACTGCTTACGTGCCCTATGATCATTGTCCGATGCTTTGGCAACGGAACCAGACAGCACCACCAACCCAATTACAATGCCCAGTCCAAGGTCACGCGCCAGGTTTGTCCAATGTCTGTGATGCAACATGTCGCGCAGCTTTCGTGTGATTGCAGGAGCCTCTCGATTTCCATGTCGTTCCAGAATCAATGCATTGCATGCAGTGAGCACGTGCATCGACGATGAGGTCTTTGTGTTGATCCGTGCCGCTTCTTGAAGCATCGACATTGCCTGTTCAACATTGTTCTGTGCCTGGGCAACCGTGGCTAGCCCGTTCAAGACCAGCGCACGTAATGCCGGTAGGTTGGTAGAGAGCACCTCGGCATCTTTCAATAGTTGCTCTGCTTCGGAGACCATGCCAATCGAGACGCATGCTCGTGCTTCGAGACATAACAGCGTTATACGTTCGGTTGTCGTAAGTGCCGGGTGGTTCCGCGCGCGCTGGGTATGCAGTTGTGCTTCGGTGGGCTGACCCATGATGAGTGCATCGCAGGCAAGTCTAATTGACTCGTCGGCATCGACAGTGGCACCGTCAGCAACGACTACAGTTGACGGCTGTCCATCTACGTCAACAGGAGCTGTATCAACATCGGCTTCAGGCCAATTGACGGCAAGGGCGGGGTCGACTTCCTTTAACATCCGCTGCGTTATCTCGACGTCTTCTGCAATGTGACCATGCGCAGCAATGATGGCTGCCAACTGCTCTCGTGTTGCCTGCAAATCAGCTGCATCGTGTTCCTTGGTAAGGATCTCTGCAATTCGATGATGAAGGGCCTTACGTTCCTCATACGAAACGTAATGATAGAAGTAGGTGAAGGCTAGATCTGATGTAAAGCGATAGGTCGTTGTCTTGATGTTGTATCTCGTACGAACGCCAATGCTCTCGATCATACCAGTGCGTTGCTGTAGTCTGCGCAAGCTTCTGGCAGCACTTACCACATCAGTGTTCGTTAGTGCGGCAAACAGAAAGGCAGAGAACTCTCTACCCTCGATGGCACCCATTGCAAGACTAATCGCATCATCCTCTTGAATTTCATGGAGTAGGACGTCGGTAGACGGGTGTGCCCCGAGTTGGACGCCAGACGTTAGTATGCTATCCGTTCGAAGGTGCCCATCCGACGATATCTCGCCCATTCGCTCCAGGTAACGGACGTATTCGACCATCACGCCAGGGAGTCCACCGCACCGTTCGTTAAGTAAGCCAACTTGTTCCTCTGTGAGCTTCAGGGAAGGGGCTATGGCATGGAGTACAGATTCCGCGGTAGCGCTGTCGATTGAATCAAGGACAATGTGTTGCGTAGTGCTGGCAAGCTCAGTGGGCAATGCCGTCAGCGCAAGATTATGTTCACGTGCCAAGCGTTGATCAAATGCCCACACGATGAGCAGCTTGTTCTGTGGGTTTGCTGCAATACGCTTTAGCACTTCGAGACTTTGTGGGTCTGACCAGTGTGCTGCATCTACCAACAACACGAACGGTGTGTGAGCCGCAACTCCTTCAAGTGCTTCGACGCATTCTTCGACGGCAGCTTTCCGTTTTTGAAGCAGGGCAGCAGTCTCGCGTTTGTATTCGGTAACGTCCTGCCGAACTGCCTTGATTGCATAAAAGATGTCGCCAGCGATCGGCAATGATGCCAGCAGACTCATACCAATGTTCAGTGCGAGACGCTTCTTGGCAACCTGTTCACCATTCTGATACAGACTCTCGATAGCTAGCCCAAAGGGCTGAAGGGGTTGTACGCTTGCTACATTCAAGGTGCCAATGGGTTGCCTGCAGTCAACCCTCACGGCTTGATCGCCAAGGTGCTTCTGCAAGGTATCCAGCAAGAAACTCTTGCCACTGCCCGGCTCACCCGAAACGAATACAACACTGCCAATGCCCTTCTGCCACTGGGTAATGAGTGCATTGAGCGTAGCACTCTGAGTGGGTCTTCCTGGGATGACGATGCTCACTTCTTGTCCCCACTATGTTGTCTCGGAAGCGTTAGCAGAGCGCGGATCAATTGCTCGGTATCAGCCCTTGAGTCAAAGTCATGGTATGCCGTGGCAGCTACCTGCGTGCCAGCATTCTCCTCAGTTCTACCGTACATCAAGATTGTGGCATAGGTAATCAGAAGCATGAACTCGAGTCCTAGGGCACTGAGTACGAAACTTGGATCCGTTGCAGGCAAGAATTTTAGTCCTCTGATCCCAATCACAATGATCAGTACGGCAGCACCCATGTACACAAGACCAAGGATCACATTGCTATACCGGTCGGTGAAGTATTCACGCATGTAAAACTTTACGGCATCGTGCATACGAAGCAGTCTTGAGGCGCCAGACGAGTTTTTCCAGAGCAAGGCGCGTTGCATGAGCTCCAGTTCGCTGTACCCAATCTTGAATCGATCTGCCAGGTCGTGCAAGCGTCGTGTATCAGCACTGGCAATCTCGCGGGCGAGACTCTGCACCTCCTGGTTGCTATGCTCTCCAAACTGCTGTACGGCCAATCGGTCAAGTGCCAGGAGAATCTCGCGGTCGATCTTCTGTCGTAACAGTCCTTTGGGAAGTAGGACGGTGATCAAGGCGGCCAGGATCGTCCCGCCAACAAATACCAGCGGAGCTAGAGCAATGATTGGTTTGAAGATGTATTCGGCATGCGGACGGGACGACTCTGCAAGGCGGGGGTCGGCCAGAGCCCAGGTCGTCATCGGACCCGTTGTAACAAGCTCGGTAGCTCTGTTCTCGGCAACCTGGTACGTAACAATCGTCCCATCGCTGATGACTTCACTGCGAAGAAAGCCAGAGAAGAACATGTTCAACAGCGGCGATGCTATGCCAACAAAAAGAAAACCCATACAGAGCAGACTAAGCACTACGAACGAAAGTCGCTGTGTAGTACTATGGGTGCTTTGCTCAACAACTTGTGATCTGGAAGTAGCAGTCATGACTAAAGTTAGGAACAATGCCGCTCTTGGAGTCATCATGGCGGACAAGAATTGTTCAAGCACAAGTGAGAGGTATCCTTGTCCGCCGCTCAATACGGCCGCGTAGTCCAAAGCCCCCTCCCAAATCAATGGCGTTCAAGAGGACTCCATTGTTATCAATAGCAGTAACTTTGTACCCACGGAAGTATGGTGCTGCAACCGAGAAATCCGGTCAGCACACCACTTTCCAGGGCGGGAAATATGTAGACAACGCTCATTCGGTTGTAACACGATTCACCTGTTCTCGTTGAACATTTCATTCATCACGTGGTACGTCTCTGCCAGGGCAATCGTTGACAACACGATTCGTGATGCAAAGCTTTTGCATTGGGTGTAGCCACCGCCGCAGAGATGCACAGTTCTCATTCGACAACTACCATCATGAACAAACGCACATTACATATCACGGAATTCGATCGCTCACGCTTGCTTGAGCTTATTGCTGTTGTTAGAGAGTACGGAACTCAAGGTCGTGTTGACCTTGGTGCATTGGCCGACGAGTTACGGAAGGCCGAAACCGTTGCAAGCAAGGAGATACCACCTAACGTTGTCACCATGAACTCAAAGGTCTTGTTGCGAGACCTTGATACCGACGAAACGATGACCTTTACGTTGGTGTTTCCAAAGGATGCGAACATCGACACCGGTGCAATCTCCGTTCTTGCGCCAATCGGTACTGCAATCCTTGGATATTCAACGGGTGACGTCATCGAGTGGAAGGTACCATCACGGGTGCGCAAGATTCGCATTGAAGAGATCCTCTATCAGCCCGAAGCCGCAGGCGATTACCACCTGTAGTTGCCATGGGGGTGATTCTTTTACTGCATGTTCTGGGTGCAACGATTTGGACTGGCGGACATATCGTGCTCGCTGTTTCCGTGTTGCCTTCAGTCTTGCGTAACAAATCACCAGAGTTGCTCTTGCAGTTCGAACGTCGGTATGAACGCATCGGCATGCCTGCACTTCTTGCACAGGTAGTCACAGGGTTGATCATGGCTAATGCCATGTTGGGCGATACGGGGACGTGGTTTGGATTTTCGGATCCGATAAGCACATTGGTTTCGATCAAGCTTATTCTACTTATGCTCACGGTTGGTCTAGCGATAGATGCGCGGCTTCGCGTATTGCCGCACCTTTCCGAAAACAATCTCGTTGACCTTGCTTGGCATGTTATCCCAGTGACGTTGCTGTCAATCGCCTTTGTCGTAGTCGGCGTGTCTTACCGAACGGGTTGGTTCTACTAGAAGTGCACGTAGGGATCTTCAGAAAGCTGAGGAAACTCAAGTCCTCGCAGCAGCCATTTCCGTTAGAAGTCAGCCACACTCTCAATTTCAAGTCGCATGTTTGCAAGAACATCAACCACAGCCACGAGTCGTAATGGGTAAGGAGCGAGTACTTGCATTCAGTGATGGCGTGTTAGCTATTGCCATCACGATCATGGTACTAGAGTTGGAGGTACCAACAACATCAGATCCGCATGCACTGCTGCACGTGCTACCAGTGTTTTTGAGTTACGTGCTAAGCTTCATCTACGTTGGTATCTACTGGAACAATCATCATCACCTGATGCATAAGGTTGGTCACGTTACTGGTGGAATGCTGTGGGCAAACCTTCATCTTCTGTTCTGGCTCTCATTGTTTCCGTTTGCAACAGCGTGGATGGGGCAGAATCATTTCGATGCTGCTCCTGCTGCAGTTTATGGCTTCGTCCTGCTTATGGCTGCAATTGCGTATTTGATTCTCAGTAACACCATCGTCACTGCTCAAGGCCCACAATCAGAACTGAAGGCAGCCATTGGTTCTGACGTGAAAGGCAAGCTATCGATAGTCCTCTATGCAGTAGCCATTCCCATTGCCTTATTTATCCCTTGGATTGCAGAGCTTATTTACGCCATCGTTGCAGGCATGTGGCTAATACCCGACCGCAGAATTGAACGAAACATCAAACACACTCACAACACATCGCCACAATAGGTTGTTGGATAATCGCAAAGTGCTATGCGGTGAATGAGCGTATTTCTTGAGGTTTGGGTGACATCGCATACGTGATTGTGGTAAGTTGAGCCACCATGACGCAATTGCGGACATGTTGACGGTCACGTTGATAAAGAAGGTTAGTTATGTCGAGTGGTTCTCACCACAAGCAAGCTGGGTCGTCACGCTCACAGCAAACCCAAGGACTCGCAGTCTCTCCCGCACTCTCGACCGTAGTTGATGCCGAACAGGTTCCCGCTGAGCGCCAGCCGATGGACTTGCGCACGCTTAGAACGTGTCTACTGGCGCTTATCCTTGGTGTTGCTGCTTCGATCCTTGCCTTGCTACTAGTGTGGTTGATAGCATTCGTTACCAACCTTGCATTCTATGGAAGGATATCCACGGAGTTTGCCTCACCAGCCGCCGCCGTACCAAGTCTAGGACTATGGGTGGTGCTGATTCCTGTCGTGGGCGGACTCATCGTTGGGGCCATGGCTCGGTATGGGTCAAGGGCAATACGCGGACATGGCATTCCTGAAGCGATGGAGCAGATCCTGACGAACAAGAGTCAGATCCCCGCTCGGGTGACCATTCTTAAGCCAGTTTCTTCGGCTGTTGCCATTGGAACTGGCGGACCGTTTGGTGCCGAAGGACCAATCATTGCAACTGGTGGTGCACTTGGTTCACTCATTGGTCAGATAACGGCATCCACGCCTGCAGAGCGACGTACCCTTCTCGGAGCTGGTGCCGCTGCAGGTATGGCTGCAACATTCGGGAGTCCCGTCGCCGCCGTATTACTTGCCGTAGAGTTGTTGCTGTTTGAGTATCGTCCTCGCTCGATTATTCCCGTTGCGCTTGCAGCGAGTGCAGCAACGGGCATGAGAATAGCCCTTGAAGGTTCCGAGCCAGCATTTCACATGACCAACATTGCACCTGCACCCTTAAGTGCGTTGGCATTCTACATCGTGCTAGGTGCCTTGATGGGACTGTTGTCAGTTGTGATCACTCGCTCTGTCTACGCTATCGAAGAACAATTCGAAAAACTCCCCGTTCATTGGATGTGGTGGCCAGCCATCGGTGCAGTGGTTGTTGGTGTTGTCGGCTTTTTTGCACCCGACACCCTAGGTGTAGGATACTACAACATCTCGAACATCCTGTCGAACAATCTTACCGTTAGTGCAATTGCAGTCCTCTGTGTGATGAAGTTCATATCGTGGTCGATTGCTCTCGGCAGTGGAACGTCAGGCGGCACGCTTGCACCAATGTTTACGATTGGTGGTGGGATTGGCGGACTCATTGGTGCAGGAGCAATATTCCTATTGCCTGCTGCGGGGATCGACGTCCGCATTGCCGGGTTAGTCGGCATGGCAGCACTCTTTGCTGGAGCCTCTCGAGCATTGTTGGCCTCGGTTGTCTTTGCCTTTGAAACTACGCTGCAACCAATGGCCTTGCTTCCACTGCTTGGTGGTTGCGCTTCGGCCTACTTGATCTCGTCCATGCTCATGCGCAATACGATCATGACGGAGAAGATTGCACGGCGTGGTGTACAGACACCTAACGAGTATAGCACTGATCCGCTCGACCATATTCTAGTTCGCGACGTGGCTACGAAGGACGTAGTTACGATAAGGGCCAATCAGCAGGTTGGTGCAACGCAGGATTGGATGCAAGCCAACATGCCGGGGAGCGAACATCAGGGTTACCCACTAGTGAACGACGTAGGGACACTCGTGGGTGTGATCACGAAGAAGGAAATTCAGGAATGTCAGGAAAGGGGCTATCGCGTTAGCGAGCTTGTGCAGACCCTTCCTCGGTTTGTGTATGACGATTGTACGGTACGCCAAGCAGCGGACCACATGGTTAATCACGATATCGGTAGACTCCCTGTTGTGAACCGCGAGGGGAAACCACGCCTAGTGGGAATTCTAACAAGGAGCGACATCATGTCGGCCTACCGAAAACGAATCTCCGAGTATCAGATGGAGGATGCCTCAAAGAAGATCTTCCCATTTTCAAAACACCAGTCAACCACCCAAGCGTAGAACTGACGATTTCAATAATCGGGGTTTTCTTTGCTTTAATCACGAAAAAACCAGATGTTCGCATCCGATTGGTATCAGCGTAGTACCATGGATGAAGATGTTGATGATTGACGGATTCTGCTACGGAACGTGATTGAAGGCATTGGTGTAGTTGTAGGAGCGACGCTGATCGAGCTTCGACTTTATGGTATGGTGAACTGTAAACGGAGACCATACTACCGGGCATAAAGCCGAGTTCTGTGAATACGATGGACACACTTGTTTTCACATTACAGAGGGGACGGCTTTATGTACCTCCAGGATGTAATCTGGACTATTGCTCTTACGGGCATGAGTCTGGTAGCACTGGGATTCCTACTCATCATCTTCCGCGCCAGTAAGCAAGCGGATGAAGCAACCAGGGCAGCGTCGAACGCCACTGCCCGAAAGCTCAAAACATGGATGTTTGGCATCCTGCTGTTGATCTTCGTAAGCGGGAGCTGGGCAACCTTACACGACTACCCGATTGTCTTCCAGGATGGCTCGTCCGGACAGCAAGCCGTGACGGTGGTAGGAAGAATGTGGTCATGGGATGTAATCCCCGACACAATTCGGACTGGTGTACCAATTGAGTTTCAGGTTACCAGCGAGGATGTGAATCACGGTTTTGCGATCTATGATCCGAACGGACGAATCCTGTCGCAAACCCAGGCAATGCCCGGCTATACGAACCGCCTGCACTATACCTTTAGTCAGCCAGGTACCTATACGATTCAGTGCCTTGAATTCTGCGGAATGGGGCATGCACCAATGTCGTACCCACTCGAAGTCGTCGCGAAAGGAGGCATGTAGTCTATGGCATCATTGACGCTATATCCCGAAGACGAACGCCTTGTTGGAGCGAGCCGTGTTGCGTTTAACCTTTACATGATTACGGCGATAGGGTTATTCGTAATTCTGATGATCATTGGGCTTACCATGCGCCTGAGTCAGGCGATGTGGTTCGAAGTGCAGGTAGACCTGTTCTATAAACTCTTGTCCATGCATGGAACAGGAATGGTAGGTACGGCAGCGCTGTCAACTACCGCCGTGATGTGGTACTTCCTGCGCAAGTACGTGAACCTGCATCTCTGGG
This sequence comes from Bradyrhizobiaceae bacterium, assembly GCA_024103135.1. Lineage (GTDB taxonomy): Bacteria > Bacteroidota > Ignavibacteria > Kapaibacteriales > Kapaibacteriaceae > OLB6. The sequence goes on from JAGFIZ010000047.1 coordinate 15,489, forward strand.
CCTTCATTACCAACTACGTGCTCTTCATGCTGGGAGCCGTGTGCATCATTGTGGCCATCTTTATTGGTGATTATGGTGCCTTGTGGACGTTTCTGTATCCGTTGCCAGTTAACGGTATGGGGCTTTGGTCGTCATACACCGCCGCACTATTCATGGCTGGCAACTTGCTAATCGGCGTCGGCAGTTTGTTGTTCTACTTCGACGCAGCAGCAGCGATCATCAAGAAACATGGAAACCTTGGTCGAGCCTTAGGGGTGCAGTGGTTGTTCAAGGGCACAATTGATCCCAATCATCCTAAGGCAGTAGTGGCAAGCACAATGGTCATCATTGCCAACTCACTTGGCATTCTTGCCGGAGCCGTAGTGCTCGTGATGAGTTTGATCAACGTCTTCTATCCCGACATGCATCTTGATGCATTGCTTGCCAAGAACCTTACCTACTGGTTTGGTCACATGTACATCAATGCAACCATTTACATGGGTGTGATTGCCGTGTACGAATTGTTGCCCCGATACACCGGAAAACCATACGCCATATCACGTCCGTTTATCTGGTCTTGGTCGGCAAGTACCTTGTTCGTGATCATCGTGTACCCACACCATCTGATGATGGACTTTGCACAGCCACAGTGGCTAACGATCATGGGACAGGTGATCTCATGGAGTGCTGGCTTCCCAGTGTTCCTCGTCACCACGTTTGGTGCGCTACAGAACCTTCACCGGTCGGGTATCAAGTGGAAGACGCCATCAAGATTTATGATACTCTCGCTCTTTGGTTGGGCAGCAGGCATCGTCCCCGCAATTCTTGATGGAACGGTAAGAAACAACCTTGTGATGCACAATACACAGTGGGTTCCAGGACACTTCCACTTCTATCTGGTTCTTGGTGTACTGTCCATGGTACTTGCTTTGATGTTTCACGTAACAGGCAGTCGTACACAGACTCCACCGAATTCCTCTGCAGACAAGATTGGATTTTCATTCTATCTGATAGGGGGCTTGGTGTTTGTGCTGGCCTTCCTTGCAGCAGGACACATGAGTGTTGCAAGGCGCATGGCAACACACTTGGAACAATGGATCCCAACCGACAAAATGGGCTCGATTGGCGCGACCATTTTGATTCTGGGAATGATCTATTTTGCAGTGCGAATATCAATTGGTTTGCTTCGCTCACCGTCAAGTTCCCAAGCCACAGGTGCAAGCTCTTCGAGTAGTAGTCAGTAGTCTCGCGGTGCTCCTTCTTGGAGGTAGCACCTTCTGGTATGTAACCGATTCACTCCGTGCATATACGTCAGAGACGGCACGGAGGATTGATGTAGAAGAACATCCGCGTCCTGTACCTGAGGTTGTGTTGCAAACCTCCTCGGGACAGGACGTTGTGTTTTCGTCGCTGCGTGGACGCTGGGTCGTGGTAGAGTTTATCTACACACGGTGCATGTCGTTTTGCTTTGCGCAGGGTAGTGAACTCTCCTCAATGCAGGAAACGCTGAAGGAAGGAATCTCAAACAATCGTGTACAGCTGTTGAGTGTAAGCTTCGACAGGGAGTACGACGTACCGGTACGACTTAAGGCATACCAACAGCGCTACTCAAACAGTACGGAAGGCTGGTTCGTAGCCAGGCCAGCAACTGACAGTGATTTGCGGACAATGCTTGACGTGTTCTCCGTAGTCGTAATTCCCGACGGCATGGGTGGTTATGTCCACAATGCTGCTATTGCCGTGGTAAACCCGGAAGGCAAGCTCATCGCCATCCATGATTGGAACAAGGCCGATGACGTAGCGAAGATGATTAACTCACGGTTACCGATATGAAGCGCACAACTCTGTTAGGGCTTGTAGGCATCGCACTGTGGGTTGTAAACATGTTGCCACCGGTGCGATCGCTAATTGAAACAACGATGACCTCGCAGATGCTTGTCCAGCTTACCATGCTCACGATGTCTGGTTGGTTTGTTGCGCACCTCGTCCCCCTACATGTGCGCGACCACATTGATCGTTGGAATGCTCAAGGCATTGCGGGACTTCTTCTGGCAACCGTAACCAGTATGGTGTGGATGTTGCCGCGGATGATGGATAGCTCACTGAGCGATGGGACAATCACTGTAGCGAAGTTTGTCACCGTGCCACTACTCATCGGCGTACCACTAGCTCTTAGTTGGCCGTTGATGGGATTTGTCGTTAGAGGCTTCTTCCTTCTGGAGGCAGTAGCCACAGCATTCCGGCTTGGTTGGCTGTACCTGATCTCTCCGGAGCGGGTATGCGTGAACTATTTGATTGACGATCAGCAAGTACTAGGCATCGTCATGCTCTGCATTGGAGGGGTGCTCTTTGCATACTTCGGCTGGAAGTTGATGTTCGGCACTATTCGAACATGACCGCGATCAACAGAGTGTCGTCGGCGTCGATGATCCATGCAAGAGTACATCGTACACTCATCTCATTGCATCAGGCAGGGGGCCATGCAGCCCTTGAATGTTATCCGTGAACCGTAGGCGTATTACCAAGCCCCTTGACGATGGCAGCTTCGAACTGACCAAACTCTTCAATGCGCTTACGGACCTGCTCGTGCGGGAAGTACTCCCGAGCAATGTCGGTGTAGGCACGGTAATGTCCAGCCTCGCTTGCCAGTAGCGAGCGATACATATCACGCATTTCATCTTCCCTAGCATGCTCGGCTAGCAGCGAAAAGCGTTCGCAGCTTCGTGCTTCGATGAAGGCGCCGACGATCAAGGAGTCCAGCATACGCAGTGGTTCACCCTGCCGGATGTGCGAGTGAAGGGCTTGTGCGTAGGGGTTGCCAGCGTCATGTTCAAGGGTGAGTCCACGCTTGTCCAGCTCTTCGACTACCATCTGCAAGTGATCGAGTTCTTCCTTTGCCAAGTCGATCATATCGCGAACCAGTCGCGTATGCCTTGGATAGCGCGTGATCATCGCCAGAGCAAAGGCCGCTGCTTTTTTCTCGCAAAGGGCATGGTCAAGCAGGATCTCGGTAGGATGGTCGATCGCAACCTCGACCCATTGTGGATTGGAGCTGGTCTGTAAGCAAAGCATGGTCAAAACTACCAATGACTGTACTCGTAGGACTGGTAATCGGCAGACGATGACGTCCGACGTTCTACGTCAGGACAGGGGATCGTTTGCAGGTAAGGATGAGTTTTCGTAGTTTTGTTCACGAAAAACCAAATAACGGTAGTCGGGACGCCTAGCAAGCTAGGTTGCACTACGCAAACAGACAAGTCAACACCACGATTTTCACAGAGATCAAATGAGATCAGACACCACGATCACCGCTCCCGGAATTGGTGCCAGTCAAAGAGCAATGTTGATTGCATTAAAGCGGTTCGGCGAGGCTACGTTGGGCGAGGTTGAGACTACCGTGCACATTGCACCAGAGACAGTGTGCAGTCACATGCAGGCACTGGTGGCACAAGGATTGGTGACGAGGAGCGGATTAAAGCGTTCTGGTCCCGGCAGACCACGCGTATGCTACCGACTCACCGAAGCAGGGGAAGCACTCTTCCCGCAGAAGCATAAGGAACTGCTTCAAGAACTGGCGGAGTATCTAACGCAGTCGGGACAGAGTGCTCTCCTCGAAGCATTCTTCGAGGCGCGGCTAAAACGTAAACGAGCGGAAGCGGAACAAAGAATTGGAGCGATTGACCAAGCAGAACGCTTGGAACTGTTGGCGCGTATCCTTACGGAAGAAGGCTTTATCGCCGAGGTTGTAACGGAAGGCGGCGAGCAACAACTCCGCATCTGCCACTGTCCGCTGCGCGATCTCGTTAAGGTCACCCGTCTTCCATGCAGAGCCGAAATGTCGTTTGTTACCACTACGCTTGGCGCTGTTACCCACCGACATAGCTTCATCCCAGACGGTGCGCATGCTTGTACCTATACCATCATTCCACTAGCAGATCACGAACAATCACATTCCAAGAAAAAATCCTCTCGGAGAGCAGTATGAACATAACCTCAAATTCGCGTGTTGGCGAGATTGCTACCCAACACCCATTGTCGACTAGAGTGTTTTCCAGACATGGTATCGACTTCTGCTGCGGTGGCGGCATGGCTCTGGCAGATGCCTGTGAGAAGCGCGGACTAGATACCGACGTGGTGATCTCGGAGATCGAGCAAACAATGGCAGCCCCCGAAGCAAGTGCTGTAGAGCGGTGGGACAGCAAGCCAGTGGCCGAACTCGTCAACCACATCGTCAAACAGTACCACGAGCCCCTGCATGAAGAGTTACCTCGCCTGGAGGCGATGGTGCGCAAGGTGTATCGAGTCCATGGCGACAAAGAGCCCGTGATGCTCGGCTCACTGCTCGAAACCTACCTACATCTAAAGGCTGAAGTCGACGAGCATCTCCGCGAGGAAGAAGAGGTCCTCTTCCCAGCCATCGTGGCCGGTAAGGACAAGCCAGCCCCGCTATTGAATGCCTTTGTTGACGACCACACATCTGTTGGTGCCGACCTCAAGCGTATACGCGAGATTACGGGCGACTTTGTGGTACCAGCAGCAGCATGTAATACGTGGACGGCATTGTGGCACGGGCTTGCAGCTCTTGAAACAGATCTTCATGAGCACATTCACCTCGAGAACAACGTGCTCTTCCCACGTGTAACAGCAGGATAACCCACCCTACGGGCACAAGGAGCAGCTTGGTTTCTAGTACCTTGCCAGGCTGCTCCCGTAGTGCCCACTTTGACGATGCACATTCAGATTAAACGCGCCTACGACGCACCACAACATTCAGACGGTATGCGAGTGCTTGTGGATCGGCTCTGGCCACGAGGCATCACTAAGGAGCATGCAAGGGTCGACCTCTGGCTTAAAGACGTTGCCCCCTCAACGGAACTCAGGAAGTGGTTTGCACACGATGCTGCACGGTGGACTGAGTTCTGTAAGCGATACAAGAAGGAACTCCAACACAATCCAGCGTTTGCGGAGCTACAAGCCATCGCATCATCACAGGCAATTACCTTGGTTTACTCTGCCAAGGACAGTGAGCACAATCAAGCAGTGGTGCTCAAAGCACTGTTAGAACAACGTTAGTTGCAGGCAAGGCATGGCCTTCACCGTGTGCGAACGTCATGTCGTCGTTACCAAGCGCAAGTAGCATGAGTAGTCGCCGACAAGGAATCTTAGCGAGCAAGAGGTTGTTGGTAAACCCTTTGAACGTACCAAGCCTTTCGATTTCCATGTACGCACCCAATAACGATTGCTTGCCGTGGTTTGATGTTGTACACTTGCAACACATCACCACTTCAACACTACCATGCCACGATATGCTGCCTTCCTTCGAGGTGTAAGCCCCACCAATGCTACCATGCCTGCTCTGCGGAGCAGTGCCGAAGCAGCCGGCTTTACGAATGTCACAACCGTATTGGCGACAGGGAACATTCTGTTTGATTCGAGTAAGAAGTCCGAGTCGACATTGGCTGCACTACTCGAAGTACACCTACGCGAAACGTTGTCGCGTGACTTTCCGGTAATCGTTCGAAGCGTAGACTATCTTCAGGACATGCTCTCGTCAAAACCGTATGATGGATTCACCGTGCATCCGTCGGACAAACGTGTGGTCACCTTTCTTGCCAAACCGTTGACTCAACAACTATCCTTTCCGATTGAACAGGATGGCGCAAGGATACTCTGTGTGCGTGGAACGGAGGCATTTACCGTTTACACACCATCGCCCAACGGACCTGTGTTTATGAAGTTGCTCGAACGAACGTTCGGCAAGAGCATAACCACACGCACTTGGGATACGGTGATTAAGGTTGCCAAATAAGAAACGGGGATCGGTGCAAAGCACTGATCCCCGTCTTTGTTGAGTGTAGTAGGTGCAACTCCCGCATCACTCAGCGTATTGGCCGTGTAGGGTGGACTACTTCTTGTCGTCGTCGACTACGGTGTAGTCTGCGTCTTCAACAGTAGACCCATCGCTTGCTGTGCTGTCCTGAGCATTACCTGCTTGTCCTGCAGCATCGGCACCTGCTTGCGCACCATCCTGTGATGCCTGTTGGTACATCTTGGTTGATGCCTCGCTCCACAATTCATTCAATGCATCCATTGCTGCACGAATGTCTGTTGGATTGTTCTTCGTTGCATCGGCAAGACGATCCTTAGCCTTGATGATGCGATCCTTGGTGTCGAGATCCAACTTGTCTTCGAACTCCTTGAGTTGCTTCTCGGTGCTGTATACCAATGCATCTGCTTGGTTGCGGAGCTCGATTTCTTCCTTGCGTTTCTTGTCGTCTGCGGCATGATCTTGAGCTTCACGCTTCATGCGCTCAACTTCTGTCTTGTCTAGACCACTGGAACCAGTGATGCGAATGTTCTGCTCCTTACCGCTTGCCTTGTCCTTTGCCGTTACACTCAGGATACCATTGGCATCGATGTCGAACGTTACTTCGATCTGTGGGATACCACGTGGTGCTGGTGGAATGCCGTCAAGATGGAACTTGCCGAGAGTCTTGTTGTCGGCAGCCATTGGACGCTCGCCTTGGAGGACGTGGATCTCGACGCTTGGCTGGTTGTCGCTTGCAGTAGAGAAGGTCTCCGACTTGCGGTGTGGAATGGTTGTGTTTGAAGGAATCATCTGCGTCATCACACCACCCATGGTTTCGATACCCAAGGATAGTGGCGTCACGTCAAGCAGCAACACGTCCTTCACATCGCCTGCCAACACGCCGCCTTGAATTGCAGCACCAACGGCAACAACCTCGTCGGGGTTCACGCCGCGTGATGGATCCTTACCGAAGAAGTTCTTCACGATCTCCTGAATCTTAGGAATACGTGTCGAGCCCCCTACCAAAATCACCTCGTCGATTTGCGATGGTGTAAGATTGGCATCGCGGAGTGCGATTTCGAGTGGCTTCAGACTTCTGTCGAACAGATCGGCGCAGAGCTTCTCGAATGTTGCTCGAGTGATGTTCACGTTCAGGTGCTTCGGACCGTCCTGTGTTGCCGTAATGAATGGCAGATTAACGTCGGTCTGCAGCATCTGGCTGAGCTCGATCTTGGCCTTCTCTGCAGCTTCACGCAGACGCTGAAGGGCCATCGGATCCTTGCGAAGGTCGATCCCTTCTTGCTTCTGGAATTCTGCTGCAAGATGGTCAATGAGTCGCTGGTCGAAGTTATCTCCACCAAGGTGTGTATCGCCATTGGTGCTCTTTACTTCGAAGACGCCTTCACCGATTTCCAGTACCGAGATGTCGAACGTACCACCACCAAGGTCATACACGGCCACGGTCTGGTTCTGTCCCTTCTTGTCGAGACCATAAGCAAGAGCTGCTGCCGTTGGCTCGTTGATGATTCGGCGGACAGTGAGTCCGGCGATTTCGCCAGCATCCTTTGTTGCCTGACGTTGAGCATCGTTGAAGTATGCAGGAACGGTAACCACCGCTTCGGTGATCTTCTCGCCCAGATAATCTTCTGCCGTCTGCTTCATCTTTTGCAGAATCATGGCGCTGATCTCTGGTGGCGAATAGTGCCTACCATCGATGTCAACACGAGCAGTGTTGTTTTCGCCTGCAACGACCTTGTAGGGGACGGCTTTTGCTTCGTCGGTGACTTCGTTCATCTGCCGACCCATGAAGCGCTTGATCGAGTAGACGGTGTTGTGTGGGTTGGTTACGGCCTGACGTTTTGCGGCCTGACCCACGAGGCGCTCACCGCTCTTGGTGAACGCTACGACCGAGGGCGTGGTACGCAAGCCTTCTGCGCTTGCGATCACGATTGGCTGAGCCCCCTCCATGACCGACACAACGGAGTTCGTTGTGCCAAGGTCGATTCCAATAATTTTTCCCATTGTTTTCTTGTTGTTAGTTGCTGTGTTGTGAATTACGGGAGTTGCACGATTGATTGACTGATACCGATAATGTGGTTACTGGATCGTAACCTCTAGTTCGCGTGGTTTGGCTGGCTCCTTCTTGGCAATTGCTACCGTGAGCACGCCGTTGTCGAACGATGCCTTGATCGAGTCGGTGTCCAGGTTGTCTGCTAAGCCAAAAGAGCGCGCGAAACTACCATACCGACGTTCAATGCGCATGTAGTTTTTGTCTTCCTGCTTTTCTTCACGCTTCTTCTCGCCGCGAATCGTAAGCACCTTGTCATCACTCACGGTGATCTTTACTGCTTCCTTTGGAATGCCAGGGAGCTCTGCATGGAACATCACACCCTTGTCGTCTTCCGTTACATCAACACGTGGCGAAAAATCACCCATCTCGAAGGCAAAGCCTCCGCGCTGCATTTGGTCGAAGACATCGTTTACACGCCGCGATACTTGCTCGAAACCGCGGAACGGATCAACCTTGATAATACCCATTGTGGGACTCCTATGTGATTGTGATAAGAAAATCGTTGTTGACTCATGGTGAACGTGGTACTAACTACGTCCACATACCCCTTGCCATGGAAAAGCATGCCAAAATGGAAAATGCGCCAAAATGACGCATTTTACCGTAAAGCGTTGCCAGATAAGCAGTAAGTAGCGCCATAATGACGCTTTGCCGTTCTTTTCGGCATACCTGTCTGCCATATTGCAGGAATGGCATACGGACACGTCGGTACCGACACCGTAGGAGTTTTGGGTGGAAGGGGGCGATGTAGTCAGCTGGGAATGTCCACCAGACCGTGGTATAGGATCCGTCGGACTACGCTTATGGAAGGCGTCGTGCGCCCAGGTACCGTGGCTTCCAGTACGGGTCGGACAATTCCGAGATGATCACACCGCTCGATGTAGAGCTGTGGATGAAGGAGTTGTGGCCGAGGTAGAGGCCAACGTGGCTGACCTTGTTGGGTGAGGTAGCAAAGAAGACAAGGTCGGCAGTTTCCAGGTCATCAAGGTCAACAGGTGTACCAAGCTTGTACAATTCACTCGTCGTTCGCGGTATGCTTATGCCGGCACTAAGGAAGCAATACTGCAAGAAGCCGCTACAGTCAAAGCAGTCGGGGGTGTTGCCGGCATAGCAATAGGGCGTGCCTCTCAAGTCTGCAGCTTGCTCCAGCACAGCATCGAGCTTTTCGTTTCCCGTTGATTGAAATACCGACGAGCTTGAACAGGCAACAGTACCAACGGTCACCACGAACACCATTAACAATCGTAGTGCTGTTTGCACGATACCATGGCGCTGCATCGAAGCAGGATGCATAGCTCGACAAGGTGTAGGATGGTTCGCAGTCCACAACCAAGGGTTTGCCTTATCAAGGCAGGCGTACCACTTCATTTTGCAGTTGCCATTCATACCATGGCGTTACGATTGCTTGTCAGCACCCGCCTTGACGGCCTCTGGCTTGTAGGGAAATACCAATGATGCAACGATGCTCAAGCCAAGGATGACGGCGATGACGATGAGGGCTGCTTCCACAGGTACGTGCCACCATGGCTGGATGAACATCTTTACGCCAATGAACGTGAGGATGACGCTCAACCCGTACTTGAGGTAGTGGAAGAGGTTCATCACGCCGGCGACGGCGAAGAACATCGACCGTAGACCCATGACGGCAAAGATGTTGCTTGTGAAGACGATGAACGGATCCTTGGTGACGGCGAAGATGGCCGGTATCGAGTCGACGGCAAAGATCAGGTCCGTTGCTTCGATCGTCAGCAACACCAAAAACAACGGCGTCCAATGCCATTGACGGTTCTTTACTACACGAAAACGCTCTTGGTAGTATTCGTCGGTAACACGAAGGAACTTTCTGGCAAAGCGCACGACAACGTTGTTGCCAACATCTTCCGTCTCACCGGAAGAAAAGGCCATCTTGATACCAGTAAACACCAGGAAGGCACCAAAGACAAAGTAGATCCACGAGAATGCAGAAATCAAGGCCGCACCAACGGCAATCATGATCCCTCTCATCACGATGGCACCGATGATGCCCCAGAACAGCACCTTGTGGTGGTACTGGGGAGCAACCTTGAAATACCGGAGAATCAGGATTATGACAAAGATGTTGTCAACCGAGAGCGACTGCTCCAACAAGTACCCGGCAAAGAACTCCGTTGCTGCCTGCGGTCCCTCCAGATAGTATACGAGGACGTTGAAACCCAAGGCCAACGTAACCCAGAAAGCGCTCCACCCAAGGGCAGCACCTACGGTAACCACCTTTGGTGACTTGTTGAAGACTCCTAGGTCCAACGCCAGCAGGATGGCAACCAAAACAAGGAAACCAACAAAGAGCCAGATCTCATTCAAGAACATTGTAATCCTGACAGTGTTTGGCAAAACTACCAATGCCTAACTTGGTACATGGCACGACCGATCATTCTTATTGACGGGTTCTCACTCGTCTTCCGAGCTTATCATGCGATGTCGCGTACCGGCATGCAAACCCCAACGGGCGAACCAACCTTTGCCGTATTCGCCTTTGCTAACATTCTTGCGGGCATCCTGGACAAGCAGCAGCCAGAGAATATCGCTGTTGCCTTCGACACCTCGGCGCCAACGTTCCGTCATGAAGAATACGACCAGTACAAAGCCAATCGCGATGCTTTCCCCGAAGACCTTGTGCCGCAACTGGCGCGAATCAAGACATTGATTGATGCCCTAGGTATTCGTCGACTGGAAATGCCGGGCTACGAAGCCGACGACGTAATCGGCACTCTTGCAAGAAGGGAGAGCGAAGCTGGCAATACCGTGCTATGCGTAACGAGTGACAAGGACTACTTTCAGCTTGTGAACGACAAGGTGAACATCCTTCGTCCAGGGAAGGATCCGGGAACGTACGATAAGTACGATGCTGCCAAGGTGCTGGAGAAGTTCGGTGTCGGCCCGGAACACGTCATCGACGTCCTGGCCTTGATGGGTGATGCCGTCGACAACGTCCCTGGCGTCAAAGGAATTGGCGAGAAGACGGCAATACCACTCATTCAAAAGCATGGTTCGTTGGAGAATCTGTACGACAATCTCGAGTCGATAGACAAAGCCTCGGTGAAGAAGAAGCTCGAAGAATCACGTGACCTTGCCTTCCTTTCCAAGAAGCTTGTGACCATTCATACAGAAGTGCCTGTCGACGTTAACCACGCAGACCTTCAACGATCCGAAATCCAGTTTGAGCATGTAGACGCATTATGTCAGGAGCTTGGCTTCACCACGCTCCGTCATCGCTTCCGTCAGCTCGCCGCTGCACAAGGAGTTCAACTACCGGAGAGCGACTTCCTGGAGCGTTCTGCTGCCCTCGGGAATCGGACGCTAGTTGATGATGCAGAAAGTGCCGAGCCAACAGAGACTAGCGCAGCACTCGACACGGTACATACCGTTGCTCACGACTACACACTGGTCGACACAGAAGGCGGCTTGACAGCCATGCTTGCCGAGCTTGGAACACCACAATGGCTAAGCGTCGACCTCGAAACCACAGGTCTCGATGCCATGCAATGCGCCATTGTTGGTATTGCACTTTGTGCCGTGGAGGGCAAGTCGTTCTACATCGACGTCGACGACCGTTCCGACAGTACAGGCGACACACTCTTTGAAACACATGCCGACCGACATGGTCTGCCCGTAGCCGACGTGATACGCCTGCTTAAGCCCCTTCTCACCAATCCTCACATCGGAAAGGTCGGACAAAACCTCAAGTATGACTCCTTGGTACTTCGCCGGTATGATGTTGTCCTCGAGCCAATTGCATTCGACACCATGCTAGCCAGCTACATCCTAAACGCCGACATGCCGCACAATCTTGATGCGTTGGCCGAGCGCTGGATGAACTACAAGCCGATTTCAATCACCACACTAATTGGCGAAAAGAAGGGGGCACAACGCAGCATGCGCGATGTAGACCCCTCGGTAGTAGCTGAGTATGCAGCCGAGGATGCCGACGTCGCACTCAAGCTTGCCAACATCCTCAAACCTCGCCTTGAAGATCAAGGGTTGATGAATCTTGCCACCTCAATCGAATTCCCAACCGAGGAGACACTGGTCCACATCGAACACACCGGCGTGTTTATTGATAAAGGGGCTCTGGCAAGCTTGGGTGACTACATGCGTGATGAGTCAACGCGACTTGAGAAGGAGATTTATGCCGAGGCGGGTGAGTCGTTTACGATCAACTCGCCCAAGCAACTCGGTGAAGTCCTCTTCGACAAGATGATGTTGCCTGGCAAGAAGAAAACCAAGACGGGATATAGCACCGATGTTAGCGTGCTTACCGAGCTCGCCGATAAGTATCCCATCGCGCAGTTGGTACTGGATTACCGACAGGTTGAGAAACTTCGTTCTACCTACGTCGACGCACTACCGCGACTGATCAACCCACGTACGGGAAGAGTGCATACATCGTTCAATCAGACCGTTGCGGCAACCGGCAGACTAAGTAGTACCGATCCCAACCTTCAGAACATCCCAGTACGTACAGAGCTGGGTCAGCAAATCCGCAAGGCCTTCGTTCCCCAACATCCCGATAGCGTAATCCTTTCGGCAGACTACTCGCAAATCGAGTTGCGCATCATGGCGGCTGTCTCACAGGACGAGAATCTCATACAGGCCTTCCACCAAGGCGAAGACGTCCACAAGGCCACGGCCGCAGTACTATTTGATGTGCCGATTGCCGAGGTGACTACGGAACAACGACGCATTGCAAAGACAACCAACTTTGGCATCATGTACGGACAAGGTGCCTTTGGACTGGCACAACGACTGGGAATCTCCCGTCATGAAGGCCAAGCCATAATCGACAACTACTTTGGCAAGTACGGTGGCATAAAGCGATTCATCGAAGAAACCATTGCCACGACCAGGGACAGGGGATATACGGAAACGTTATGCGGACGTCGACGATACTTTCCACTGATCAATAGCAACAACAAGGCCTTGCAGGCAGGTGCCGAGCGAGCTTGCATCAACACGCCGATACAAGGTACAGCGGCCGACATGATGAAGCTCGCCATGATCAACGTGCATCGTCGGATGCAACGCGAGAACAGTCCTGCCCTGATGATGCTCCAGGTTCATGACGAATTGCTCTTCGAAGTGCGAACGGCCGATCTTGAAGCACTTCGCCTGCTCGTCACGGAGGAGATGCAGAATGCCCTTCCTCTAAAAAATGTACCGGTGTTAGTTGAAACAGGATTCGGATCTTCGTGGTTTGAAGCACATTAACCCAACACCTCCATGAGCATGCTTGTTGCCATACTCTTGGGCCTGATACAGGGTCTCACAGAGTTTATTCCCATCAGCAGTACGGCACACCTGACGCTTGCAGGCCATCTTCTTGGTGTAATCGACCCACTCCATCCGGAACGGTGGACGGCATTCATTGCAACCATTCAGATGGGCACGTTGGCTGCAGTGTTTGTGTACTTCCGACGTGACATCATGGGCATGACAAGAGCATTTGTTTCCGAAGTACTCCAACCATGGAAGATTCCACCATCGCAGTGGAGTGCCGATGCCCGTATGGGCGTCCTCGTATGCCTTGGCACAATTCCCATTGTTACTATCGGTTTGGCATTCAAGAAGTTGATCGAGGGTCCACTGACGAAGGATCCCATTGTCATTGCCATCGGACTCGTTGTAGTAGGCATTCTCTTGTGGTATGCAGAGCGTAAGGCACGCTTTGACCGAGGACTTGACCAGCTTCGCATTACCGACGCATTGTTGATTGGCCTCGCTCAGGTTATGGCACTTGTCCCCGGTGCCTCGCGTAGCGGTTCCACCATCATGGCAGGTTTGTTTAGGGGGCTGAACAGAGAAGATGCCGCTCGCTTTTCATTCTTGCTTTCAATTCCAGCAGTGGCTGGTGCAGGAGTGCTTGAATTTGCCGGTGAACTCAAGCACCTATCGTGGTCCGAGGGAGGTCCGCAATTACTTGCAGCAACCATCGCTGCCCTGCTGAGTGGTTATGCATCGATTGCCTTCCTGCTCAGGTTTCTAAGAACACGATCGGTGAACGTCTTTGTGGTTTATCGACTGCTTCTCGGTGGTGTTCTTCTTGCCACAGCTTGCACACCACAGTCGCAAGTGCAGGATTCGGCTTCGATCGTTGATTCAGGTTATGCGTCAAGCACTCAGCCTACCATCGCCCAAGCAGGCGATTCCGTCCACGCAACGATCACCAGCAAGGTACGCGTACGTACGAGCATGGGATCGTTTGACATTGGTCTATATGGGAACGACGCCCCGCTTACGGTCGAGAACTTCGTCGAGCTCGTAAAACGTCGGTATTACGACAGGATCCTGATTCACAGGGTTGTACCCGACTTTGTCATCCAGATGGGCGATCCAAAGACGCGTGACGTGCACGCACGAGCGGAGTGGGGAAAGGGCGGCATGACGGCCTCGGGAAGCCCCCTTCCAGAAGAAATTGACGAAGCATCCATCCCCATGAAAATCGGCTATATCCGTGGAACGGTGGCCATGGCACGGAAAACGGAGAGCGGTACCGGAACCAGTCAATTTTTTATTTGTTTGGACGGAGCCGCTGGACTTCCACCGCAATACACGATTTTTGGAACTGTTGTAAACGGGATGGATGTTGTCCGGGCCATTTCGGAGGTAGATGTCGAGCCAGGTCCACTGGGTATAATCGACTCTAGTCCGCGAAAACCGATTGTCATTCGTTCTATACGACTGTTGTAATTGCAAACTCAGGAGACAACATGTTAAGAATCGTTTTTTTCATCACCATGGTACTCGGAATGGCCATGACCACAACCGTCAATGGACAGGTTTCCGACACACCGAATAAAAAACAAAAACCACCAATGCCTACAAGTAATACAGCCGGCGTACAGGATACCTTTCTCATAACCGTTCAGCGTGGCAACGTTGATATGGGGACCATAGAGTTTGTTCTATGGCCAGACTTTGCACCCAAGCACGCTGAATTCTTTGTGAAGCGTGTTGCAGAAGGATGGTACAATGGAACGGCCTTCCATCGCGTGATTCCGAACTTCATGATTCAAGGTGGCGATCCCAACTCAAAGGACAAGCCACGTGAAACGTGGGGAACGGGCGGCTTCCCCGAGCATGTTGTTGCCGAGTTCAATTCTCGCAAGCATGAGCGTGGTGTGCTAAGCGCTGCACGCACACAGGATCCGAACAGCTTTAGCGGTCAATTCTTTATCTGTGTTGCCGATGCACCGTGGCTTGACGGTTCATACTCTGCATTTGGCAAGGTCACCAAGGGCATGGATGTTGTCGATGCCATTGTTGCACTTCCTAGAGATGCACGCGACAACCCACTAGAGAAAGTCAGCATGACCATTGTTAAGAAATAACAATGACCAAGACGCTTCTTGTATTAACAAGCTTTGTCACACTGTCCGTCTCGGCTCTTGGCCAGACGGACAGTACGTTTAAGCCAATCAATCTTGGTCCAAACGTCAATGGTTTGTATGACGATATCCTCCCCGTGATCTCGCCAGACGGGCTAACGCTGTATTTCTGCAGAAGCCATGATCCGGAGAACATCGGGGGCGGACGTCAGGACATCTGGTTTAGCGAGGTTCAACCAGACGGTTCTTGGGGTAAGGCACGCAACATTGGTGTGCCGCTCAACAACAAGGACAACAACTACCTCTGCTCGATTACGCCGGACGGTAATACGGCCATTGTTGGTGATGGGTATAGTGATGCACGCAACCGACAACGATCGGTTGCCATCAGTCGCCGCACCACATCCGGCTGGACAGAGCCGCAGCCGCTCATCATCGAGAACTACTACAACAACAATCGCTTTGGAGAGTTTTCGCTTGCCAATGATGGTAAAACACTCATCATGGCAATCGAGAGGAAGGACTCCAAGGGCGGCAAGGACCTCTACGTTTCTTTCCGCAAGGCAGATAGTTCGTGGTCCGAACCAAAGAACCTCGGCGATGTTGTGAATTCCCTCGGACATGAAGCAACACCGTTTATCGCTTCGGATAACTCCTCGCTCTACTTTGCGTCTGATGGGCAAGGGGGCTTTGGAGCATTTGACGTGTTTGTAACAAGGCGCCTGGATAGCACGTGGACGGTGTGGAGCACACCCGAGAACCTTGGTGGTTCGATTAACAGCAGTGGTTGGGACTTGTACTATACCATCCCGGCTTCTGGCGATTACGCCTACTACGTGTCGTATGCCAACACCTATGGTGCTGGCGACATCTTCAAGATCAGACTGCCAGAAACAGCCAGACCTCGTCCGGTGGTTCTTGTAAAAGGCAGGGTACTCAACAAGAAAACCAACGAGCCAATCGAAGCAGACATCGCATACGAAGACTTGTCCAGTGGCAAGGAACTGGGTATTGCCCGTTCGTCACCCGGAACCGGCGCATTCAAGATCGTACTTCCTGCAGGTGCGAAGTATGGCTTTAGAGCATCGGCCGATGGTTTCATTTCTGTTAATGAGAACATCGACCTGACGAACATCAAAGAGTACACCGAGGTTAACCGTGACCTCTACCTTGTGCCGATCGAGGCAGGTAGTGTTGCACAGCTTAACAACATCTTCTTCGATTACGACAAGTGGGACCTACGGCCGGAGAGCCGATTCGAGCTCGACAGGTTTGTAGACGTCCTTAACAAGAATCCGACCATGGTTATCGAGATTGCCGGTCATACCGACAGTGTTGGGTCGGATTCATACAACGAAAAGCTATCGGACAGGCGAGCCAAGTCCGTTAACGATTACCTAACGACGGTTGGAAAGATTGCACCGACCCGAATGACTTCGCATGGTTATGGCGAGTCACGTCCGGTAGCCCCTAACGCTACACCGGAAGGTCGGCAGATGAACCGCCGCGTAGAGATTATCATCCTAGAGAAGTAAGTCAGCTATGATTATCACATTACCTAACGGCGACCAACGTGAGTATGCCGATGGAACAGCTGGTGCAGAGATTGCCGCATCGATTTCCGAAGGGTTGGCGCGCGTAGCCGTAGGCATTCTGGTAGACGGTAAGGCCTACGACCTATCAAGCCCCCTCACACACAATGCATCAGTTCGCATTCTTACCTTCGACGATGAAGAGGGCAAGGAAATATTCTGGCATAGTACGGCACACTTGATGGCAGAAGCTTTGGAGTCGCTCTATCCTGGCGTGAAGTTCGGGATTGGTCCACCAATCGAACAAGGCTTCTACTACGACGTCGACCTTCCCGACGGAGTAACGCTCAGCATTGATGCCTTGCCCGCCATTGAAGAGAAGATGCGTGAGCTTGCAAAGGCAAACTCCACCTACCAACGTATTCCGATGGAGTGGAAGGCAGCCGTTGAGTATTTCACAGCCAAGGGTGAT
The DNA here is from genome assembly GCA_024103135.1 of Bradyrhizobiaceae bacterium. Taxonomy (GTDB): domain Bacteria; phylum Bacteroidota; class Ignavibacteria; order Kapaibacteriales; family Kapaibacteriaceae; genus OLB6. The sequence continues at coordinate 32,713 of JAGFIZ010000047.1, forward strand.
GAGTACAAGCTGGAGCTACTTGAAGGACTCAAGGACAGCGAGATTACGTTCTACACTCAGGGTCAGTTTACCGACCTCTGTCGCGGCACACACGTCCCCAGCACTGGAATGATCAAATTCCCAAAGCTGCTAAGCGTAGCTGGCGCGTATTGGCGTGGCGACGTGTCGCGTAAGATGCTTACACGCATTTACGGCATCAGCTTCCCCAAGAAGGCACAACTCGACGAGTACATTCGACTTCGTGAAGAAGCAGAGAAGCGGGATCACCGCAAGATTGGTCGCGACCTGGAGCTCTTCATGATTACGCCAACCATAGGTGGCGGACTCCCAGTGTGGCTTCCGAAGGGGGCTGTAGTTAGACGACGTCTTGAAGAGTTCATCAAGGAAGAGTTGCTTCGTCGTGGGTACGTCGAGGTAATCACACCACACATCGGCAACCTGAACCTATACCGCACGTCGGGACACTATCCGTACTATGCCGACTCTCAGTTCAACCCCATTACGGTGGAAGACGAAGAGTACTTGCTGAAGCCGATGAACTGTCCGCATCACCACCAGATCTACTCCTCCAAGCCACGCTCATACCGCGATCTACCATTGCGATTGGCTGAGTTTGGTACGGTGTATCGCTATGAGCAAAGTGGCGAGCTGAACGGTCTGAGCAGAGTTCGTGGTTTCACACAAGATGATGCTCACATCTACTGTACGCAAGAGCAATTGCACGCAGAACTTACCAACGCTATTGAACTCACGCAGTTGGTGTTCAAGACGTTTGGCATGGAGGTCAAGACTCGACTGTCCGTGCGTGATCCTCACGATACAACCAAATATGCTGGTGATCCAGCGATGTGGGATCAAGCCGAACGCGACATCAAGGAGGTAGCCGATGCCATGGGATTGGACTACTTTATTGGTGAAGGTGAAGCGGCATTCTATGGACCCAAGTTCGACTTCATCGTTCGTGATGCCATTGGTCGTAAGTGGCAGCTAGGAACCGTCCAGGTGGACTATGTGATGCCAGAACGTTTTGGGCTGGAGTACAATGGAGCGGACAATGCCAAGCATCGTCCGGTTATCATTCATCGTGCACCGTTTGGTTCGATGGAGCGATTTATCTCGATCCTCATCGAGCACTATGCCGGCAATTTCCCCTTCTGGTTGGCACCTGTTCAGGTAAGCATACTACCGATTGCTGATGCACACCATTCGTTTGCATCTGATCTTGCAGCAGAGCTTACCAGCATGGGGCTTCGGGTGCATGCGGACTTCCGAAACGAAAAGATTAGTCGGAAGATTGCCGAGAGCGAGCAACAGAAGGTCCCATTCTCTCTCGTGATCGGTGCCAAGGAAATCGAGCAGGATAGTGTGGCACTACGCAAGCATGGCGAGGGTGATAAGGGGCTCATTACGGTGAGCAACCTGAAGGACCTGTTTGTCACACTGAATGTGCCTGGTGCAGAGTAACACCTGATGGCTGGGAGAAAGTCACGTAGGTATTGGCTTGTGCTAATACTCTCGGTCGTGTTATTCCTGGTATTGATTCCACTCGGTGCCACGGTGTACGTGGACCTTGCAACCAATACCATGATGTTTGATGCTCAGAGCGCCCCTAAACAGCGGGTTGCGTTGGTGCTTGGTACAAGCCGACGTACCACCAAACGCGAAATGAATGGCTACTATGCCGAGCGGATGCGAACGGCTGCAGAGCTGTATGCATCGGGCAAGGTGCAGTACCTTCTTGTTAGTGGTGACAATGGTACGCTTGAGTATAACGAACCTGACTCGATGCGCAGAGACCTTGTAGCCATGGGCGTACCACCACATCGAATTGCTACGGACTTCGCCGGATTCGATACCTACGATTCGATGATTAGGGCGCACAAGGTTTGGGGTGTTGATTCATTGATCGTCGTGTCGCAAGACTTTCAAGCACGCCGGGCCGTGTACATTGCATCGTTCAACAATATCCATGCTGTTGGCGTTGCTGCACGTGATCCACATCAAAATCCATTTGCGATGACCAGACTGCGCGAGGTGTTCGCACGACTCAAAATGCTGGCCGACGTTCATGTGCTGCACAGCGAGCCCAGATTCCTGGGTCCGCATGAGTCCTTCCCTGCCGACACGACCATCAACAGTCCGGATTCAACCCTACCATCTACTCAAACATTGTGAACGACAGTAGTTTTGAGCTGAGCAAGATGAACATCACGTCAGTCCATAGCATCTGTTGGACTCCTTCCGATGATTAACCTGAGAACTACAACCATTGCAAGCGGAGTAACCTGCATCATTGTCGGCAGTGGTGCCTACATGCTCTCGCAGGAACCGGCATGTCTGGTTGTGCTGGTCATTGGCTTTATTCAGACGGCACTAGGTCTGCTCATTCGCTCAGAACTGCGTTGGCCGGCCGTAACCACGCTTGTTATTGCTGGTGTGGTGATGATGCTAACTGCGCAGAGCATCACGCGTTTCATTCACATTTTGATGGGACGAACACAGACGTCGCCAGGAGCAGTGCTGGCGTTCACGGTACTTTCTGTTGTTTGCCTCGTGCATCTTACTATTGGAATTCGATGGGTAATCACGAAGAAGCACAACGCGAGAAGCTAAACAAGAAGGTATCCGAGCTTGGTATTGGCACGCATAGTCGGCATATCTTTCTCTGTGCCGAACAGACCGTACCGAAGTGCTGTTCGCCGGAGCAAGGGAAGAAGTCGTGGGACTACTTGAAGGACAGGCTAAAGGAACTGAATCTATCCGTCCCAGGACAGGTTTTTCGCACCAAGGCCAACTGCCTGCGCGTCTGCGTAATGGGTCCGATTGCCGTCGTCCACCCCGACAACGTCTGGTATCACAGCTGCACGCCTGATGTTCTTGAACGAATCATACAGGAGCATCTAATTGGGGGGACGCCTGTTGCCGACTATCAGTTGCGTGTTGATGTGCCGTTAGAGTAACGAGCACACATAAATGTGAACGGCTATATAGGCCAGTCCGAGTGGCACGAACATCCCAACCCATCCTAACCAGGTGCGAATTACAGGAACTCTTGCCGGTGGGATGAACTTTGCAGAGAACAATGCACTGCGAATGCCATGCTTGAGATGCAAGGCAAGCGCAATCATGCTCAGTACGTAGAGCAACGTGTACCAGATACTGGCAAAGGCCTTGTGAGCTTCGGTGTATAGGTCGAATCCATTCGTACCAAAAACACGGTTAGGGAGAAAGAAGCGCTGAAGGTGTACGCAGAGGAAGACAAGGATGATGATGCCTGTGAGCCCAACGAACCGCGTGGACACATCCTTCGGCTTCTTTGCACGAGGATTGTTCTGCATCATCTTCCTGTGCTGCAGTCGCATTTTCAAGCCAAGTCCGATATGTACGATAAAGAGTGCGAACAGGCCGACCTCTACGATCCTGACAATGACGCTATGTCCCAAAGTCCCGGTGTACCAGCGGTATGGTTCAGGATCGGGTAGTAGCAGCATCAGGTTGGCAACAAAGTGCTCAACAAGAAATAACAGCAGTAACGCACCGGTAAGTGCTTCGGTGTTCTTTCTGCCATACGGTGTTGTAAGCCATTTCTTCAGCATGGAAAGCCTACCCTGTTTGGCTGACAACGAACACTACTACATGCCGCAGAAACACGTCTGCTGTGATCTGTCATAACGGTGTGTTGATCTCGTGAAGGGGGCTGAGTAGTGCGCGAGTTGCCACCATGTCGGTTCCAAACCGTTGGATGCCATCTGCGCGCATGGCTGACGCATGGTCGGCCACATACCGATCATAGTCGGCTCTAGTCTCTGCATGATACCGCACAACGAACGTCGTGAAGTCTGCTTCGACGGGCTCGTCAACCTGCTCAATTTCTGTGCGAGTAAAGCAGTTGGTGTCGAGGATTGCCCTCACGTGCGGTACAATCCATTCCAGCCACTCATGTGCACGACCATTCGCAATGCGAACTCGCACTTCGTAAATCATGCTCATGCTGGTTGCTTCTTGGGAAGCCAAAGGTGGAGAACTAGTAGGCCAACCAGTGCACAGATGCTGGAAGCAATCAGGATGCTCAATCGTGCAACATCGAGATGCATGCCCGGCTCGAAGGCAAGGTGCGCAACGAACAGTGCCATGGTAAATCCTATACCGCAGAGAATTGAAACACCATAGATCAGACGCATGTTTACGCGATTGGGAAGCTCTGCAATGCCAAGACGGAGTGAAAGGGCAACAGCTAGAGTGATACCGACCTGCTTACCGAGGAAGAGGCCGAGTATGATGCCCATGGATACGTGGTCGCCAATCGAGTCCAACACACGTGGGTCAAAGAATACCCCGGCATTAACTAAGGCAAACACAGGCATGATGAGGAAGTTGACGCCGTTGTACAGCGAGGCCTCCATGCGATGAAGGGGTGATTGGACGTCTTCGCATCGTTGTTCCAATGCATGCACGACGTCAAGTTGTTTACCCTCTTCCTCGCCATTCTCCACAGTACGAACGAGTCCACCCAAGTAGGTCTTTGCATCATGCACAAAGTCCTTCATGGAAATGCGCGAGCGTACTGGTATCGTCATTGCCAGCATCACACCGGCAATCGTGGCATGGATTCCTGAATGCAACACAAACAGCCATAGCACAACACCGGCAAGAGCATACATGCGTAGGTCACGCACACCCGACCGGTTCATCACGACTAGCAGGATCATGGTCACCGCTGCACCGAAGAGTGCTAACATGTTGAGTGAGCTCGTGTAGAATAGCGCGATCACGAGAACAGCTAGCAGGTCATCGGCAATGGCCAAGGCAGCAACGAAGACCTTGAGGCCAAGGGGGACGCGATTACCGAGTAATGCAAGCACACCTAGAGCAAAGGCAATGTCGGTTGCTACAGGAACACCCCAGCCGTGAGCTGCCGGAGTGCCTGCATTGAACAATGCATAGATCGAACCAGGGAACACCATCCCCGCCAGAGCTGCAATGAGTGGTAGTGCAGCCTTGCGTAGTGTGGAGAGCTCGCCAATCAAGGCCTCGCGCTTGATCTCCAGGCCTACCAGGAGGAAGAATAACACCATCAAGCCGTCATTAACAAAGTGCTCGAAGGTGAATGCAAGGTGCAGACTAAACAGCGTGATGTCGATCGGCTGATGTAGGAACTGCTCGTACGACTCATGCAGCGCACTGTTCGTCCAGAAGATGGCAATGGCTGTGAAAACAAGGATGACGATGCCAGCGGAGGATGACTGCTTGAAGAAGGCCTGAAATGATCCCTGTATTTGTGCTCTGATTGACGTTAGCGTTTTAAGCGCACTCATTGTTCGACTAGCTCCATGCAATAGCTACGGTATGACGAATGGGGCAGTTGAGCAACGGAGGCAAGGTATTCGTCGTGGGTTAGAAAATTCATTCGCAATGCGGTTTCTTCGATGCAGGCAACCTTGCGTCCTTGCCGACGCTCGATTGCATGGATGTAGTTGGCTGCTTCCAACAGACTCTCGGGCGTGCCGGTGTCCATCCAGATCGTACTTCTGTCCATGGTAAGTACTCGTAAGCCCCCTTCCGCCAAATAGGCGTTGTGGACGTCGGTGATTTCGAGTTCGCCACGGGCGCTGCGGACGAGTCCTTGGGCAATCGTACTAGCTCGTTCATCGTAGATGTACAGACCAGGGATGGCAAGATGACTCTTCGGTTGTTTGGGTTTTTCTTCGATCGAGGTGATGCGACCGTTGGCATCGATGTCAACTACACCATACCGAGATGGATTGTGAACGTGATAGCCAAAGATGGTTGCACCAGTGTTCGAGCTTACGGCAGTTCGGAACAATGCAGACTGACCGTGGAAGAGATTGTCGCCCAGAATCAACGTCACAGGTGCGCTGCCCCATACTCGTTCTGCAATAATCAGTGCCTCGGCAATGCCATTTGGCTGTGGCTGCACGGCGTAACGCAACGAAATGCCTAGTCGAGAGCCATCACCTAAGAGTTGTTCGAAGAGTGTTACATCGCGTGGCGTCGAGATTACCAGGATGTCGCGTATGCCAGCAAGCATGAGTGTATTGAGCGGGTAATACACCATTGGCTTATCGTAGATGGGCTGCAATTGCTTGGAGATTACACCCGTCATCGGATGCAACCTCGTACCGCTACCACCTGCAAGTAGAATACCACGCATGTTTGCCACACCGCAAATTACGGAGGCATGTGCAGAGGATGGTTAGGGGGCTTAGGTCGGCTCGGCGTCGCTGTTGAGCCCACGGTGCCTTACCAGCTTGGCTTCGACGAGGAAGATGACGTTCTCGGCAATGTTCGTGGCATGGTCTGCGAGGCGCTTCATTTGTTGGAGGACAAGGAGCAATCGCGCCGAGTCGGCAATGGTCTCGGTATGACTAGTCATGTAGCCGATGAGCTTCGTTCGGAGGTGGAGATACTGATCGTCGATTGTCGAGTCCGTTGGAAGAATGTGACTTGCAAGGTCGGGATCGTTGTTGATAAACGAATCCACGCTGGACTGGAAGAGTGTGAACACGGCCGACGTCATTTGTGTGATGTCGATCTCCCGTGCTACATGCGTTGCTCCTGGCGCTTCGGGCACAACGCGTGCAATCTCCGTGGCAATGTCGCCAATCCGCTCCAGCTCGTTGTTGATCTTGATGGCCGTGAGAAGCAGCCGAAGATCACTGGCAACGGGCTGGTTGAGTGCAAAGATTCGCTGACAGAGCTTGTCGATCTTCAGGTCGAGCTTGTCGACCTTGTCGTCACGCTCCATCACAATACGAGCGAGCTCTTCATTCCCGTCGGCCAATGCCTTAAATGCAAACTCGACTTGTTCCTCGACGAGTGAGCCCATGCGAATCAGACGCGTGCGGAGCTTGTCGAGGTCTTCTTCAAAGTGCTTGATCATGGTGGTTATCCAAATCGACCTGTGATGTAATCTTCTGTTTCTTTCTGTGCTGGACTGGTAAACACCGTCCGCGTCTTATCAAACTCAACGAGCTTTCCCATCAGATAGAAGCCAGTGTAGTCGCTTACACGGGCTGCCTGTTGCATGCTATGCGTTACAAGTACGATGGTATAGCTGCTGGAGAGTTCGGCAATAAGGTCTTCTACCTTGGCCGTAGAGATTGGATCAAGGGCAGAGCAAGGCTCGTCCATGAGCAAGATCTCTGGGTTTACGGCAATGGCCCGCGCAATGCAAAGTCGCTGCTGCTGTCCGCCTGACAATCCCATGGCCGAATGATGCAGGCGATGTTGCACTTCGTCCCACAAGGCACTCTTCTTCAGACTTGACTCTACGATATGGTCCAGCTCTTCCTTGCTGCGCTTTTCATTGAGCGTAAGACCGTAGGTGATGTTCTCGTAGATGCTCTTTGGGAATGGGATCGACTTTTGAAAGACCATGCCAACCTTACGACGAAGTGTGGCAACGTCGACCGACTTGTCGTAGATGTCTACGTCGTCAATGATCATACTGCCTGTCCGGCGGACGCCTTCGATCAGGTCGTTCATACGATTCATGGACCGCAGAAACGTGCTTTTCCCACAACCGGAAGGTCCAATGAACGCCGTGACCTTGTGCTCAGGAATATCAATGGAGATATTGAACAAGGCCTGCTTCTCGGTGTAGAACACAGAGAAGTCGGATGCATGAATCTTTGTGCGATGATCCTTTGCCATGAGCGAGTACTATGCTTTGCGCAGTCGTGAACGAATAAAGATTGCGGCGAAGTTCAAAAAGAAAGTCAGTGCAAGGAGGACGATGGTCGTAGCGTACTGTAGCGGCAGTGCTGCCTCTACATCGGGCGACTGCGTGGACAGTACCAGCAGGTGATAACCCAGATGCATGAACTTGTCGGTCACTGCACCTGGCAGTACTTCCGACGAGTACGTTACCCCAACAAACAAAATCGCTGCAACTTCTCCTGCACCCCGTCCAACGGCGAGAATACTGCCAGTTAGGATTCCGGACGTTGCATTCGGTATCACAACCTTCCACACCGTCTGCCATTTCGTTGCGCCGAGAGCAAGAGAGGCTTCGCGCAGTTCACGGGGTACGGCACGTAATGCTTCTTCGACGGATACGATGACCACTGGCAGCGTGAGGACGGCAAGCGTTGCAGAACACCACAGGAGCGAGCCATCACCAAATGCACTGCTGCCTGTAAAGGCATCAATGCGCTTACCGATGAATTGAATGAAGAAGCCAACGCCAAAGAGTGCAAAGACAATTGATGGAACGCCAGCAAGGGTGTTGACGGCAAAGCGTACCATGCGGGCGAGACTGCTTGACTGCCTTGCATACTCCGACAGGTACACGGCCGTTGCCGTACCAACGGGAACGCCCAACACCGTCATCAGCATTACCAACAGCGTCGTTCCAGCAAGCGCTGGAAAGATTCCACCTTCCATGTTGCTGTTCCGTGGGAACTCCGTCAAGAAGCTCCATGTGGTATGTGGAGCACCCTTGATGACGATGTCGGTGAGCATACCAAGCATCAAGCCAAGGACAGCGACGGCAGCCGTTGCTGCAACACCAACAGCGAAAGCACCAACAAGGCGCCTAGGGATGGTCTTAAGATTGGCAAATGGTGCGCTCACTACTGTCCTTGGAATTTCTTGATGAGTCGCTGCTTTACATACAGCTCAGTGAAGGCATTGAGAGAGAAACTCACAACAAAGAGCAGGGCACCAATGAGGAATAGCACGCCGTAGTGTTCAGAACCCCACACAACCTCGCCCATTTCCGAGCCGATGGTTGCTGCAAACGTCCGCCCGGGTGATAACGGATTCCAATCGGCTAACGCTGCATTGCCCGTAGCCATTAGGGCAATCATCGTCTCTCCGAAAGCCCGTCCGATACCAAGGATGATTGCAGCAAACACGCCTGGTGCAGCGGCAGGCAGCATTACTCTGTAGGCCGTCTGCCATTCTGATGATCCAAGAGCGAGTGATGCCTCACGCAGGGTCTTAGGCACTGCACTAAGTGCATCTTCCGATATGGCAAAGACGATTGGTATGACGGCCAGCGCCATACCAATGCCCCCTACCAAGGCGTTGAGTCGGTACTCGAGTCCAAAGGTATTCTGCAAGAACGAGGCTATGGTAACCAGGCAGAAGAATCCAAGGACAACGCTTGGAAAGCCAGCAAGGAGTTCGATGGCTGGCTTGAGAATCTGACGGAGTTTGCGTGGTGCAAAGAAGGCAGAGTAAATCGCAGCAAGGATGCCAAGTGGAGCACCGATGGCAATGGCCACGGCTGTTGTTTTTACCGTACCGATGAACAATGGCCAGAGTCCGAACTTCGGATTCTCGCTTACGGGCTGCCAGGTTGTGGTAGAGAGGTTCGACATGAGACTCTTCTTTGCCGCATTTGACCCTGAGGCTTCAGAGGTGCTGGCTTCTGATGCGGCAACGTCGGTTGGTAAGTTCCCCGTCTCTGCATTGTAGATCTCAGGATAGTCTGCATTGCGAGGAACATAGAGCTGATGAAGTGAACGTGAAGAGTCAGCCACGTATGAATCCACGCGCGACTCAGTGTTGGGCTGGTCAGACGCAGCGGCGGTCCCATACGCCTCTGGTGAATCTGACGTAGATGTTTGTGGTACATCGGTACTCGCCGTCTGCTCAGTGTTTGTACCTGGAAAGAACAACACCGTAGCTTCCTTGAACACAAACACCAGGATCAAGAAGATCAACAGTATTGTAGCCGAGGCAACCACGCGGATGGATTGCTCGGCAAATACTTCGATGGGATGTGTTTTTGTCTTGCGAAAAGGATGCACGGTGTTAGTTCGAAAGAGGATAATAACCAAGCTCAGTAACGCGAGCCTGGCCCTTTGAAGAGAGGACCCAGTCGATGAACGCCTTGACGTTACCAGTTGGTCGTTCACGAAGATAGAAGTACAGGAACCTTGCCACTGGATACTCACCACTAGCAATCGTTGCTGCCGTTGGTAGTACGTATGGATCTTTGGCTGTCTTTGCAATGGCGATCATCTTGACATTCTTTGCGTAGGCAGCGCCACCATAGCCAATGCCGTGCACGTCCTTTGACAAGGCATTCACCAAGGCAGCAGTACCCGGCAGGTGTTGTGCCGTTGCTGCAAAGTCACGCTTATGTAGCACATGCTCCTTGAAGAACTCGTAGGTGCCGGAGTTGTTCTCTCTCGAATACAAGATGATGCGAGCGTCCTTGCCCCCTACCTGCTTCCAGTTGGTGATTTCACCGGTGAAGATTTTCTCTACTTGCTCTAGCGTGAGCTTGCGGACAGGATTCGAAGCGTGGGTGTAGATGCTTAGGCCATCACGTGCAACACGAACTTCCATGCCGCGATAGCCAGACTTGGACTTCAACAATTGAACTTCGGCCTTCTTTATTGGCCTCGACGAAGCACAAATTGTTGTTGTGCCGTTGATAAGAGCTGCAATGCCAGTACCGGAGCCACCGCCCGTTACTTGGAAGTAAACGGAGTTCTTGTCAGGGTAGGCTTCAGTCCAACTCTGAACAAGCATGACCATTGTGTCGGACCCCTTGATTGCAACCATCTGCTTGTTTGCTGTTGCCGTTGCTGTAGTTGTTAGGAGAACTAGCAGCAAGGACTTCGCAAGCGTGGCTTTCGATAGCAGAATGGTGAGTAGGGGGCTATGGTTCTGTGCAGTGATGATACTCGTCTTCCGTGATTGCTTTGTGGTCGGAGTCATGCAGTTGCGTTAAATCCCGAATTCCACGTTGAATCGCGTATAGAGTTCGCGTGTAACGTTCGATGTTGCAAGGTCAGTTGTTCGTAGCGCACCGAGTTCAAGGTTGCACTTGACGCGATGTCCGTTTGCGTAGTAGCCAATGTTAGCCGCCATGTTCTCAACGCGTTCATACTCTGGGAGCCCAGCGAGTGCCTTGTCCGCCTCGGTTACACCGTACCTTCCAGCAACGCTGATCATGCTTGGAAACACATAGGATGCTTGAAGCAGATAGCCGCGACCAGCGAATACTGCTCGCATGTTGGTTCCAGATGTAGTTATGGGATTCTTGCTTGTACGCTGAGCGTACTCACCATAGAGCGAGAACCCAGAGTACTTGAACACAGCATCGGCATACACGAGGTCGGCCGACCGCTGCTCATACAGAGCGTTACCAAGCGTACCGCGCGATCGCGTCATATTCTCGTTGTGTTGAGCAGTGACGCCCATACTAAGCTTAGGCGAGGGTTCACGCTCGAGGTCGCCTTCTACATAGTCACCACCATCGGTAAAGGCACCAAGCGGGAGGTACTCGGCACGAGCAGTGTAGGCCAGTCCACCACCGGCGATTGCTGGCTGGTTGCGACCGTCGCCATCGGTGATGGCAGCACGGAGGTTTATGATCTGGGAGCCGTGGAGCGGACGCCAGAAGGCTTGAAAGCCAAAGTCTCTGTCGGTTGTGAAGGCAGAGTTGACGATTGAGCGATCGGCGAACTCAATGTCGCCCGATGAAATCACACGCTGCCTGTTCCCTGGAAGCTTGGTCTGACCAAATCCGGCTTGAAGTCTACTGGAGAAATTCCAGTAGATCATGGCATCCCTGATAATGTTCGGGAACTGTGTGCTGCTCCAGTCAATGTCGTTCCGCGAAAACGATAGCTGCAGATTGAAGGTAAGTCGAGGATCGAGTAGCGATCCACCAAAGCGGACGCGGAGTCTGCGGACGGCGAGTTCGATCTTGCCTGCTGACAGATCAACTGGGTCGGCCTCTGACGATGGCATGGTTGTGTACACCATCCAGTTCTGCATGCGAAACCGCATTATTACGTGCGTTGACGAATCGGCCGTATGAAAGGCAATCCCCTTCTCGTTAAAGTCGAAGCTAGCTCCAGAAGAAGCTGTTGCTTGTGCGAAGAGACCTACCGAACTACCAAAGCACCCAACGATAAAGACTATCAGCCAGAGAAACGTGTAAGGGGCAGAACCCTTACGCCGAGTAGAAGCCACATAACTCATAGTCGCAAAACTATTTGTCTATGGTAACAGGTGATGTAGGAAAAAGTCAATGTTACGTAATGGTAACAATGCCTGCTCCCCAAGCCCTATTTTCGCGGCCATGAAAAGAATTGCAGTCTTTACTAGTGGTGGTGATGCCCCTGGCATGAATGCGCACATTCGAGCCGTTGAACGGGTGGGTGAAAAGCGTGGACTGGAGGTAGTGGGGATACTTGGTGGCTACTCGGGTATGATTGCCGGACACTTCGAGGTGCTGGACAGAGTACGTACCGCTAGCATCGTCGAACGTGGTGGCACGGTTCTCAAGACTAGTAGGAGTGCAGAGTTCACGACGGTAGAAGGACGCGCCAAGGCAGCCCAACAACTCAAGGATCACGGCATTGATGGCGTTGTTGCCTGTGGGGGTGACGGGACGTTCCATGGAGCCCACTTCCTGAGTCAAGAACATGGCATAAACATCGTTGGCACGCCAGGTACGATCGACAATGACCTTTGGGGCACCGATTTTACCATTGGGTATGACACGGCAATCAATACGGCAGCATCGGCGATCGATAGAATCAGAGATACTGCCGACTCACATGGACGTCTCTTCTTCATCGAAGTGATGGGTCGGCATGCCGGTTTTATTGCCATGGACGTCGGCGTTGCCTGCGGTGCCGAATTTATCGCCGTCCCCGAAACCATGACTGACGTCGAGTTACTCTATCAGCGCATTGTCGCCCAAGGCTTGGACAAGCGCACCATCGTCATCGTAGGAGAAGGCGATGAACTTGGCGGCGCACTCAAGATTTCCAAGCTCATGGAATCGCGCTTTGGCGTCAGCAGCAAGGTGAGTATTCTTGGTCACATGCAACGCGGTGGATCACCCACAGTGCGTGATCGCGTGCTTGCTGCCCGACTCGGCGCTGCTGCCGTAGATGCCTTGCTCGAAGGGATAACAGGCGTCATGATCGGCGAACAAAATCAAGAGATCGCCTACGTACCCTTGCACGAAACCTGGGAACGCAGAAAAACTGTACCTACCTATCTCAACGATCTGGTTAGCTTGCTCGTATGAAACCAACATTTCTAACACTCATCCAGATGTTCCAACTGGAAGGCATGGTTGCCCTTGGTAAAATGCTTAACCCTGCCTCGAACGAGATCACACGTAACCTGGAACATGCTCGATATGTGATCGACATTCTTGAAATCCTTAAAGAAAAGACCGTCAACAACCTTGCCGATGATGAGCGTAGGTTCTTGGATCAGACAATAAGCACGCTTCAGCTCAACTACCTCGAAGAAACGGACAGGCCATCGGCTCCACCTAAAGGAGACTTGGCGTAATGCATCGCATTGCACTCTTTGCCTATGCCCGTAGTACCGATGCAGTTACGTGGGCAGAGTATGCAGCAACACGATTGCTCGAAGAAGGTGTGCAGGTCATCCTTGAAGCACAACTTGCCGAAGCTGTGGCTGACGATGTACGTGAACGATGCAAGATCAGCAGTGCTGCTGATTTCGAACGTCATGCCGATATGGTGATGACCTTTGGCGGCGATGGTACGCTCCTGGCAGCATCACAGGTGCTGATTGGTACCGATGTGCCGATCATGGGTGTGAATGTGGGTAGACTGGGCTTTCTGGCTGAGTACCAGGTGTCGAATCTTGACGACGGGATTATGTCCGTACTCAAGGGCGACTACCGGCTTGTTGAACGGAGTACCCTGGAAGTAACATGGAGTGGCGGCACGGTGTATGCTCTCAACGAAGCACAGGTTGAACGTGCGTCGGGATCGAAGATGATCACCATTCGTGCCCATGTGAATGATCACCTGGTTGCGGACTATCGGTGTGATGCCGTGCTTGTGGCTACACCAACAGGGTCGACGGCGTATTCGCTTGCTGCTGGTGGACCCATCATAGCACCATCGGCAGAAGTTCTTTGTGTCACGGCAGTATCTCCGCATGCGCTCACGATACGTCCGCTTGTAGTGGGTGACGACTCCGTGATCCGTCTACTGGTTCACGAAGACACTGCTAGTGCCCAATTGCTTGCCGATGGTAGGGTGCTTGGTACTGCACAACCTGGTGATTACATGACTGTTAGGAAGAGCGAGCGTCCGATAAAACTCGTCAAGCGCTCGGAGAACACCTACTACGACCTTCTCAGGGACAAGCTTCTCTGGTCGGCCAACGCCACAAAGAAGTAATCGCCACCGTGCTAAAACGCGAACTCAGCGCCATACAAGCCACTGCCGTGAACATGATCGACATGGTCGGCATTGGACCGTTCATTACTACGGCCATCGTCGTTGCCACCATGGGCTCTGCACCAGCAGCTTTGCTTGCCTGGGTATGTGGTGCTGCATTGTCGTTTGTTGATGCAGCTATTTGGAGCGAGCTAGGCGCCAAGTTTCCGCAAGCAGGAGGCACGTATGCATTCTTGCGCGAGACGTACGGAGGGAAGTGGGGACGACTTATGGCCTTCCTGTTTGTGTGGCAGACCATCTTTCAAGCGCCGCTCGTTGTCACCTCTGGAGCCTTGGGATTTGCGAAGTACCTCGGATACTTGGTAACGCTGAGTCCACTTGCCACTCACATCGTTGCCGCCTCGTTGATTCTCTTGTTGGTATTCCTGCTTTACCGACGTATTGGGCAAACAGGAACGATCTCCGTCGTCCTCTGGATAGCCGTACTCCTTACGCTTGGCTGGATTATCGTAGGTGGACTAGTAGGGGGCTCACCCAGTCTTGCCTTTGACTGGAGCAACACCACTACCAATGGTGTTGATGGCATCGTTTGGGGTGCCTTGGGGGTAGCAAGCATCTCTACCATCTACAGCTACCTGGGCTACTACAACATCTGTCACCTTGGTGCCGAAGTCGTCAACCCCGAGCGCATCATCCCACGCAGCATGTACATCTCGATTGCGGGGATTGCCTTGTTGTATCTGGGTATGCAGGTAGCCATCATGGCTGTGTTGCCGGCGACCGATATTGCGGGGAGCGCATTTGTTGTCAGCACATTCATGGAACGATTGTATGGCGGCGCTGCTGGACAGGTCGCAACGGGCTTGATTCTCCTTGTTGCCCTTTCGAGTCTGTTTAGTGTGATGCTCGGCTACACGCGCATCCCTTATGCCGCAGCGAAGGATGGGTTATTCTTTGCTGTGTTCGGTAAGGAACATCCTACGATGCACTTTCCGCATGTTGCTTTGTTAGTGTTAGGGGGCTTGGGAGTAGTGTTCTCGCTGACACTAACCATCGAAGACTCGATCAAGGCCATCATCACCATGCGGATTTTCACACAGTTCATTGCTCAGGCCGTGGGCTTGCTTGTCTACAGAAAGCGCGTCGGTGCTGCTGCTATGCCATGGAGGATGTGGCTGTATCCAATACCAGTGTTGTTGACCATTGCGGGCTGGCTCTGGATTTTTGCTTCGGCAAAGCCTTTGCAACAGATTGTGGCCGTCACGGCACCAGTAGTTGGTGTGGTTGTGTACTATGCATTCATCCGTCAGCGAGGTGAACAATGATTGTTAGTGGTTTGATCGTTGATGTTCGGAACAGACGAACGTTTACCGGCCATGTACACGTAGAAAATGATCGGATTGTTCGCATTGTTGCCGATGATACCCAAGCCCCCTCACTGACAATCCTGCCGGGCTTCGTCGATGCTCACGTGCACATCGAAAGCAGCTTGCTTGTTCCTTCCGAGTTCGCTCGCATGGCCGTTGTCCACGGTACCGTAGCTACGGTTAGCGACCCACACGAGATCGCCAATGTGTGCGGGATGGAAGGTATTCGCTTCATGCTGGACAATGCGTCACATGTGCCCTTTACGTTTGCCTTCGGCGCACCGAGTTGTGTACCTGCAACACCGTTCGAAACCGCTGGAGCAGAGATCACCGCAGATGATATCGACGAGCTGCTTCGTGATGAGCGCATTCCATACCTCAGCGAAATGATGAACTGGCCTGGCGTCCTGCACGATGATCCGGTCGTTCTTGAGAAACTTGCCGTAGCAAGGAAGCATGATAAACCAATCGACGGACATGCACCAGGACTGAAGGGCGATGATGCTCGTGCCTATGCCAGCAAAGGTATTAGCACCGATCACGAGTGCTTTATGCTTGACGAAGCAACCGATAAGCTTGCATGCGGCATGAAGGTGCTGATCCGTGAAGGGTCGGCAGCCCGCAACTTCGATGCACTACACCCCGTGATTGCAACGCATGCTGATCGCGTAATGTTTTGCTGTGATGATGCTCATCCCGACATGCTAAGCGTTGGACATATCAACAAGCATGTTCAACGAGCACTTGCACTTGGATACGAGTTGTTTGACGTGCTGCAGATTGCCTGCATTAACCCCGTCGATCACTACCAACTACCTGTGGGTACACTGCAGGAAAAGGACTGGGCAGATTTCATCGTCGTCGATAACCTGCGCTCGATGAACATCATGCAAACCTGGATCAAGGGTCAGCTCGTTGCAGAACAAGGAAAGTCCAGAATTCCTTCATCCTCGATCACTCCCGTAAACTCCTTCAATAGAGAGCCAATTGAGGTTGCAGACCTGGCATGTGATGATACCGGCGTTGTGCGAGCAATCGTCGCCCATGACGGACAACTTGTTACCTCGGAGGAGCATGTCCGCACATCCGACCCAGACGTTCTGAAGATCTGCGTCGTAAACCGCTACGCCAATACGCCTGTAGCCGTTGCATTCGTGCGTGGCTTTGGACTTACGAGTGGGGCGCTGGCCTCGAGTGTTGCCCATGACTCACATAACATCGTTGCCGTTGGGTGCTCTGATGCAGATATCGTTCGTGCCGTTAACGCCGTGATTGCGCAGAAGGGTGGACTAAGCGTTGCCGACGCAACGGGTGCTCACGTTCTGCCACTTCCGGTTGGCGGACTCATGAGTGATGCTGATGCATGGACGGTGGCAGAACAGTACACAGCACTTGATACACGGGCAAAGAACCTTGGTTCGCCTCTCAGAGCCCCCTTCATGACCCTTTCGTTTATGGCACTGTTGGTAATTCCGCAGTTAAAGCTTAGCGACAAAGGATTGTTTGACGGACAAACGTTTACGTTTGTCTCACTACAGGTCACATAACATGAAAAGCGAAAACACATGGTTGGGGAGTGAGTTCCCCGTCGACAGTGAAGTATTGCGGCTGATTCAGTTTGCCATTCACGAAGATGTTGGCCCTGGCGACATCACGTCGGAACTCACCGTTCATCACACATCACATGCAGCAGCACGCTTCCTGCTTAAGACAAGCGGTGTGGTCTGTGGATTGCCGATACTCCGACTGGTCTTTGACGAGTTTAGCGCCGATGTAAACCTCGAACTCAAGGTTCGTGAGGGCGATTGGTGTGAAGAAGGCACGGTGATCGCAACCATCGAAGGTTCTGCTCACGCTCTGTTGGCCGGTGAGCGCACGGCCTTGAACTTCATTCAACGGCTCAGCGGTGTTGCGACGCTTACGCGCCGTTATGCAGATCGGATTCAAGGCACAAATGCCCGCATTCTGGATACGAGAAAGACCATACCTGGTTGGCGCGTCCTTGACAAGTATGCCACACGCATTGGCGGGGCATTGAATCACCGCATGGGTCTGTACGATATGGTGATGATCAAGGACAACCATATCACGGCAATGGGTGGCATTACCGAAGCCGTAACACATTGTGTGCAAGAACTGCGTAACAACACATCAATCAAGATCGAAGTAGAAGCACGGTCGCTCGACGATGTACGCGAAATTCTCTCATGTCCGGGAGTACATCGTGTAATGTTCGACAACTTCACTCCAGCTCAAGTAGCCGAAGGTGTTGCTTTGGTGAACAAGACGTTGGAGACGGAAGCAAGCGGCGGCATCACCTATGGGAACATTCGTGACTATGCCGAGGCAGGGGTCGACTTCATCAGCGTTGGTGCAATAACGCACAGTGCCGTTGCACTCGACATTTCGATGAAATTGTTTGTGCCCAAGGGTAAACACCTGTAGACAATCCACCCTAACCTCAACAAGATTCGGTTTCCTACAGGGTACATGGACGTCATGTCTAGTTCGATGGTTGATGTGCGTTTAGTACATGCATTGCAAGTGCGTACACTCTGCTGCGCAAGGGAAGCGGGTCCTTAACTCGAATTCTGCCGCCATAACTCAGCACCCACTGTGCTAGTGCATCGTTGGGTGGAACGGTAAGGTAGAGCAAGGCCGTACCATCGGTTTGTTTTTCCAGGCGCTGACTTGGATGCAGTTCCACACTTTCAAAATGCAGAACAAGATCGGCATCCAGCTCCATGGTTACCAGCGCCTCTGGCGTTGGATCATGTGGCGCTGCTGGTGCACCAGCATGCGGCGCGAAGAGTACGGGAACAGGACCCTTGAGTATGTACGTATGCTGCTTCGCATCGTACGATATCGGAACGTGCAAGGAGTTGATCAGATAATCGATGTCACGTGCAATCGTGCGTGCACTGACTTCCAGTACCGACGCCATACGGCGCGCCGTAACGGGGTCACCATTGATCAAGGCGGCCAAAATGGTCTGGATTCTATACAACGCCGGTTTGGGCAAAGCACGGACCCACGTTGAGTATCGTACATCGCGGAGGATGCACGATGCTACGTCGAGCCCTATGCCATACGCTGTCATAGGCCTAGCAAGCAACAAAAAATAGTCTGTCCCCATTCCACGAAGGTGGAAGGGGGCTATGGCATTGTGACCATCGGGGTAGGGACTACAACTCTCGGCGCAATCGGGCGACGGGTATGCGGAGTTGTTCTCGGTACTTGGCTATGGTGCGGCGTGCAACGTTATAACCAAGTAGCTTCAGGTCGGCAGCAAGCTTGTCATCACTCAAGGGCTTGCTCTTGCTCTCTGCTTCGATAAGCTCCTTGATCTTCTGCTTGATGATTCGTGTGCTTACTTCTTCGCCGTCATCGGTGACAAGTGACTCGCTAAAGAAATACTTCAGCTCGAAGGTTCCATACTCAGTCTGAACGTACTTGCCATTCACGATTCTGCAGACGGTGCTGATATCAAGTCCGGTGAGCTCGCTCACGTCACGATAGATGAGCGGCTTTAGTCCTGATGGCCCTTCAAGAAAGAAATCTCGTTGCAGACCAGCAATGGCCGTCATCACGCGAAGCATGGTGCTTTTACGCTGACGTATGGCCTGCATGAGGAACTTGGCATCTTCATACTTCCGTCGCAGGAAATCGCGCGTTTCTTTGTTGAACTTGTGAAAGCGCGCTTCCTTCTTGAGTCTGTCGTAAGCATTGCTTACACGGAGGACGGGCAGGCGTGAGTCGTTGACAACGATGGTGAAGTCCGAACCATCCTCGGTACGTTCTACCGTAAAGTCGGGCGAGATGGTGTTGAACTCTGGTCCGAAGGTCCCGCCACCTGGACGTGGATTGAGATTGCGAATCACGTCGATGGCTTCGCGCAGGTAATTCTCCGTAACGTCAAGCTGACGTTCGATGACGGAGAAGTGCTTCATGGCGAATGCATCGTAGGCCTCCGTGAGAACCATGAGTGCGAGCTTCTGTGCAGCATTGGGCTTCGAGATGGCCTTCAGTTGTGCAACCAGGCATTCTTGTACTGTGCGCGAGGCATAACCTGGTGGATCCAGACTTTGGATACGCTTGAGAACATACTCGGCAGTCTTCTCGGTGATTGGTTCAAGCACGTGGGTAACGCCTGGAATCAAATCTCGTTCGAAACCAGTTGTGCGTGTGCCCAGCAATGAAGGTGCTTGTACCGCAAGGTTATGCTCGGCGATGATGCCATTGCACTCGTCGATCAATTCCTGCACATCTCTGCGTAGGTAACCGTCGCTATCTACGTTGCCAATGACGTAATCACCAAAGAGGCGCTCTTCATCGGTGAGTTGCATGAACCGTAGCTGATCACGCATCTCGTCCTCCAGACTACTCACAGCACGAAATGCCAGTCCTTCTTCTTCGTTCTCGTCTTCGTCGTTTGGAACGTAGTCAGCAGACCGTGCAGCAGACGGATCCTCGCCCCACAGAAGCTTGTAGAATTCAAATCCATCCGGCTCGTCGGCGATGTCCTTTCTTTCCTGGACTGCGTGAGGTACGTTGGCTGACGGTGCATCATCAGCATCGCGTTCGGCATGAGCAGGAGGAGCGTCTTGAGTATCGTGACCTTGCACATCATCGTGGCTATCCGAATGCTCCTCCAACATGGGATTGTTTTCGAGCTCGGAAATCACGTGCTGTTCAAACTGCAGTGCACTTAGCTGCAGTAGCTTCAGATACTGAATCTGCTGCGGTGTAAGTGTTTGCTGAAGTGACGTTTGAAGGTTCAGGCCTAGCTTCATGCTTCACCCTCCTCGTCGGCCTCGTGCGCCAGATCTACCAGCGCATCGGCAACGTCCTTCCCAAACCCACGTTCAACGGCAGTGTAAACAGACTCAACAAGTAGTGTGTTGGTGGCCTCGCCGCGCTCTCTACCGGGCTTGCACTCGGCAAAACGCTCATACCGCAGGTAGGGTCCGCCAAAATTTGCTACACGAATTGGGAAGAGGTGACAGGAAAGGGGCTTTCTAAACGTGCTCTCACCGTTGTGATAAGCCTTCTCGAATGCACACAACGCTACATCACCATCCCAGATCACAAACGTGCAGGCCTCGTCGTTGATGCACGTTGTCTCCCAATGACCTTCTGCACCGGCAAGTGCACCATGCTTCGCAAGTGCCTGCTTGCTCTCTTCACTCATGTACTTCAATGCCGAAGGGATGGCCTTGTGGAGCTCCTCTACTTCGTCATCCCGAACAGGTGCTCCGCCCCCTCCCGCTAGCGTACAACATGCACCTTTACAGCGTGCCAAGTCGCAAGAAAACTTAGCCCGTACAACGTCTGCCTCTATGAGAAGATCATCTAACGAAAGCATCGTGCCGAAATATAGCACGATTATTGCTAGGAACTCCTAAGCCGCAAACTATTTGTCACTACGGTGACCGAGCTCATCGCCATTGCTGCAGCGGCAATCATTGGAGAAAGCATCCAGCCCGTGAACGGAAACAGGGCACCGGCAGCAAGGGGAATTGCCAGCACGTTGTAGATGAAGGCCAGAAAGAGGTTCTGGCGAATTGTGTGCATGGTTGCGCGTGAGATGCGTATTGCTGTAGGCAGGGAGGCCAGTGAGTTGCGGATTAGCTGTACGTCGGCCACGGCTTGTGCAATATCGGTGCCACTGCTCATGGCTACACCAACGGTTGCTGTAGCGAGTGCGGGAGCATCGTTGATGCCATCGCCGACCATAGCGACGATGGAGCCCTGTGATTGCAGGGATTCGATGTAGGTGGCCTTTTGCTCTGGTCTGACGTGAGCGGTGATATGTTCGATGCCAACCATCGCTGCGATGGCCTTGGCAGTTTCGGCATTATCTCCAGTGAGCATGTGCGTGGTGAGTCCTTGGTCGTGCAGACTTTTCACGGCATCGGCACTTTCTGGTCGCGGAGGATCGCTTAGCCCAAGAACTGCCACTACCTGTCCGCTTATCCCTACAAACACGGTAGTCTCTGCTCTTGCACGCATTGTTGCGGCGTGGGTGGCGATGTCTTGGGGGACAAGTAAGAGGGCGTCGGACATCAAGTCCTCGGTGCCGACGCGTACGGTAAGTGTATCGAACTTGGCAACGATGCCCTTGCCTGGTATGGTCTGAACGTTGTTCACGCGATGTTCCGGAAGGATAGCTCCTGCATGTTCCAGAGCTCGGGCAAGCGGATGTTCGCTTTGTTGTTCGGATGCAGCAACGGCCGACCAGACGGTGTCGGCGTCGTATTTGGAGTTCGGACTTAGATAGCGCGACGTAATGCTGGGCTGACCTGTAGTGATGGTTCCAGTCTTGTCGAGTACAACGTCCGTTACCGTTGCAAGATTCTCCAAGGCCTCTGCCGAGCCATATAGAATCCCATTGCGTGCTCCCAAGCCCCCTCCCACAACGATTGCTGTAGGTGTGGCCAGGCCAAGTGCACATGGACAGGCGATGACCAGGACTGCGATTGCTGTGTTGAAGGCAAACGGTATGCCCTGACCATCGGGTGCAGCAAAGAACCAGATGAGTCCTGTGACGAGTGCGATGAGGAGAACGATGGGGACGAAGACGGCACTAACACGGTCGGCCAGTCGCTGCACGTTGGCCTTGCCTTCCTGTGCACGCTCGACAGCCCGTATGATACGCGAGAGCACGGTGTCGGCACCAACGGCCGTTGTCCGCATCTCAATCGCGCCATGTTGGTTAACCGAACCGCCAATGACCGTATCGCCTATGGATTTTGAAACGGGGAGACTTTCACCTGTGAGCAACTGTTCGTCGACGGCCGTGCTACCGGACGTTATCACGCCATCAGCAGGGATTGTTTCGCCGGGGCGGACGAGTACGATGTCGTTAGTGACCAATGCTTCAGCATTGACTTCGACAACCTGGTCGTTGCGCTTGACGCGTGCCGTTGGTATGCGTCGTCGTAGCAACGAAGTCAAGTCGCCTGCTGTACCAAGTCTAGCTCTAGCTTCGAGCCACTTGCCAAACAGCACAAGCGTGATAATGGTTGACGTCGTATCCAGGTATGCTCCATGGTGTACCGAGCCAAGCTCATGGAGCCATGGCGTATACATCAACACCAGACTGTACAGTAGTGCCGATGCCGTGCCAATGGCAACAAGCGTATCCATTGTTGCCGTTGCATGACGGGTGGCGTTGATGGCACCAACATAGAACGACCTACCTGCCCATAACACTGGCAATGTGAGGATGAACAGTACATCTTCGGCTATGTGTATGCCTGGCACCATCGTAGCAATCATCACCAGCGCGGCAAACGGTGCAGCAATCAAGAGGTTGGACAACCAGTACCGAGCCGACTCGCGCTGAATCTTCATTGGGTCTTTGCGAGGGCTTGCAACGTCATCCGACGTGATGTCGGCAACCTCATAGCCGGCTCGTTCTACTGCAAGCTTGAGTGCTTCGTCGGTTGTGGTCCCGACAACCGTGGCACGGTTAAGCACAAGGTTTACGCTGGCCTTGCTGACGCCGGGTGTAGATACCAGAGCATTCTCCACCTTGCTTACGCAGGCAGAGCAATGCATGCCAACTACATCAATCTGTTTCGTTGTCGAAGTCGTACTGGTAGCAGTGGTGCTCATTACTCTTTGTACTGTTGTTTGACGCGGTCTTTGAAGTGTTTGACGAACTTTTCGACCTTCGGACGCACAACAAACGCACAGTATGGTTGACTGCCATTTTGATTGTAGTAGTTCTGGTGGTAGCCCTCTGCAGTATAGAATCCCGTGAAGGCCGTGACCTCGGTAACGATTGGATCCGGCCACGTATGAGCCGCTTCGAGTTGTTCGATATAGGCATTCGCCGTTTCGCGTTGTGCATCGCTGTGATAGAAGATGGCACTGCGATACTGCGGTCCGACGTCATTGCCTTGTCGGTTCAGTGTGGTTGGGTCGTGAGCGGTGAAAAACACATTCAGAATGTCGGCATAGCTAACCACCGACGGATCGAAAACAATCTGACATGCCTCTGCATGCTTGGTGGTTCCCGTACTTACCGTCTTGTAATCCGCATCGTCCTTACTACCACCACTATAGCCGCTAATGACGGTATCTACACCCTCTAGGCGTTGGAACACTGCTTCGATGCACCAGAAGCAACCACCAGCAAGGGTTGCCGTATCACGTTCGTTGTTTGACATAGTATTGACGGTTGTTGAAAGGGGCTGTGGAGTACGGTCATTCTGCGAGCAAGCCGCCAGACTCGTACAGGTAAGGAAAAACATGATGAGCGATATCATAGACATCACGACGTTGTGTGTGTTCGCATTGCATAGCGCAGCTCCGGTGCTGGCAGGTTAGCTTCCGCAGCTACGGCGCGAATGGCATCGTTGGTCGCAGCTACGATACGAGGATAGTCCGACGGCTTGCAGTATGGCCTGACGGCAAGCACTGCACCAGCCATGGTAAAGTCCATTGCCCAGATTTCAGGAGCAGGTGTTTCGAGGACGCCAGGGATATTCTTGATTGCCGTCGTGAGCCTGCGGACGGTATCGTCGACGTCTACATCATGCGCTAACTGCATCGTCCGATCCACTCTTCGATAGGGCGTATCGGTAAAGTTCTGAATGTTGTCAGAAAAGATCTTGTTGTTACCCACAAACGTCCGCACACCATCGGCAGTCGTTAGTGTTGTTACGAACAGGCCAATCTCTTCGACGATGCCTGCAGTGCCTCCGGCAGCAATGTTGTCGCCTACTTTGAACGGACGCAGCACGAGCAAGAATGCCCCTGCCGCAAAATTGGCGAGCAAGCTTCCCCATGCAGCACCAATGGCAATGCCTGCAGCCGCTACCAATGCAGCAAACGATGTTGTCTGCACACCAAACTGAGCCAGTATGGCAACGATGAGCATGATGTTCAGGCCGACGCCAATGATTGACCCTAGGTACTGCTGAAGAGTGGCATCGACATGTCGGGCAGAAAGTGCTCTGCGTACGATCTTGATCACTAGGCCGATTACCCAGCGTCCGACAAACCAGAGGACTAGTGCCCCGAGGACCTTGACTCCATACTCGAGGGCGATCCTTTCCAGGTGGGCAACGACTGCGTCAAACTCCATGAAATTCTCCGTGCGTTTCGTTATTCAACAACGTTTGTATTCAAAGTTCTCAAGCAATTCTCTCTATTCACTTGTTAGCTTGCCAGAGCACGACTAGCAATCAAGCCAATCGCAGCAGCAAGTACTCCACCAATGACCGTGATTGCTACGTATACCGTTGCCATTACGGGATGACCGCTCTGTACCAAATGCAGTGTTTCGATCGAGAACGCGCTCAACGTGGTAAAGCCACCGCAGAACCCCGTGCCAAGGAGCAGGTACAGGCTGTGCGATTCGTTACCAGAGTTGATCATCATGCCGGTGACCACACCGAGAGCTAACGATCCCAAGAGGTTCACGACGATGGTAGCCGCTGGTAAGGCATGCTCCACAGTTGGAAGCCACGTATACACTAGATAGCGTAAACCACCACCAACGGCACTTCCCAGGATAACAAGGATTGATTGCATCATAACGACGAAAATTACAGGACGGTATGTTTGTACCGACCCGTTTACACCAATGTCTGGGGAAAAGTCTTGTTCATCGTCCTCCTCCTCCTGCTTTGTTCTGCACTCCCGGTTGCTGCTCAGTCCGGTTTCGACCATACGATAACGTATTTGAAGGCAGAAAATTCTGAACCACTTGAACATCCGCTCGACATTCAGCGGATGAAGGTCGATGTGTCCTTCGATCCCTATGCCGGACTAGTGCGTGGAATCGTCGTCCACTCATTTTCAGTGCTTCAGCAGCAGGTGGATTCCGTGACGTTCCATGCCGTGAACATTACCATCAAGCAGGCGTTGTTGAACGACAAGCCAGTACGCTTTCGTCGTACGGACTCAGTCGTCGTAGTCTACTGCGAACCAGCATTGCATTGGGATACACAAGGCACCATACAGTTCACCTATGAGGCAACACCACGCCGTGGCATTTACTTCATCGGCTGGGCCGACTCTACGGGAACAATGCGTCGGCAAATCTGGACGCAAGGACAAGCAACGGACAACCGACATTGGATTCCGATGTATGACGAGATGAACGACAAGATGATCACCGAGACCGTGGTCACCTTCGACTCTGCCTACACGGTGATTTCCAACGGTAATCTCCTTTCAAAACGCACCAATGGTGATGGCTCGCGTACCTGGCACTATGCCATGCCCAAGCCCCATAGTTCATACCTGCTCATGCTTGCCATTGGCAAGTATGCAGTCACCTACGACACCTCATCAGGCAAGGTACCCCTCGAACAGTATTGGTATCCGGACAGACCGCAGGACTACGAGCCAACGTATCGCTTGAGCAAGGAGGGTATGGACTTCCTTGAGCAAGAGATCGGCATGCCCTATCAGTGGGGTATCTACAAGCAGATACCCGCAGCCGACTATGTGTTTGGTGCCATGGAGAATACAACGGCGACGATCTTTGGTGACTTCTACCTCTGTGATGCTCGCGGTTGGCTGGACCGATCCTACGTTGGCACGAATACCCATGAACTTACTCACCAATGGTTCGGCGATCTCGTAACGGGTCGGAGCATACAGTCACTCTGGCTCCAGGAGAGCTTTGCAACCTTCTACCCATTACTCTTCGCCAAACACATTTCCGGAGCCGACGAATATCAATGGCAGCGAAGGGGCATGCAGAATAGTGCGTTGAGTGCTGGAGAGAGGGATCGTTATCCCATCGTTCATCCCAAGGCTGGTGGTGCACGCGTCTATCCAAAAGGAGCGGTCGTACTCGACATGATGCGCACCGTTTTTGGGAGAGATCAGCAGCGAAGAGCAATCCTCCACTACCTTAAGCAACATGCATTTGGTAACGTCGAAACCAACGATCTCTATCTCTCCTTCCAGGATACTCTTGGCATAAGCCCTCGATGGTTTTTCGATCAGTGGCTGTACAGAAGTGGCGAACCCCATTACGTTGTTACCTACGGTTCTGGTACGCAGAACGATTTGAAAGGTACACAAGGCGTTACAACGCTTACCATCAAGCAAGTTCAGTTTACCGATGACCTCACGGGCTACTTCAGAATGCCAATCGTCTGCGAAGTCCACTACACCGATCGCACCAAGGATAGCGTTACTGCGTGGGTTGATGGACAGACTACGGTGGTGGACGTGCCCAACCCCGATAGTAAGGACATTGCCTTCATCCTATTCGATCCTGGCTCGACCGTACTTAAGCGCGTGACATTCGTAAAACCTTGGGAGATGCTCCATGCGCAGGCAACCCAAGCCCCCTTCATGATCGACAGATACGATGCTCTTGTGGAGCTTGCAAAGGACAGTATGCATGCAGCGGAGCTGGACGACCTCCTGCAATCGATCATGAAGAAGGAGAAACATCAGGGCATGCGCTCCGAAGCCGTGAGTATTGCACTAGGCAAGAATGGAAAGGGGCTAGAGCATTCGCGGGATGTAGTACTTGCAGGTCTGCGCGACAAGAGTGCCGATGTACGCAAGCGTACGTTGTCAGCCATCACTACAATCGACAAGGAGTTGCAGGAGCCCGTAGAGACCTTGCTGAAGGACTCTTCCTATACCGTGATCGAGCAAGTATTCAGGAAGCTCTGTGCTGCATTCCCTGATCGAGTGAAACACTACCTAGACCAGACGTCGGATGTTAAAAGTCCACATGCCTTGGTCGAAATCGCCAGAGCAGAGATTCAGGCAGTGTCGGGAGACTCACGCGGAATGCAAGGACTTGCCGAGTACTGCACAAACCGACATGAGTTTGGCGTCCGCCGCAATGCCTTTGGCGCCCTCGTACGCGTCGGCACGGCCTCTACCCAAGCCCTCAGCGGAATGATCGACGCCACGGCAAACCCCAATTGGAGACTTGCCGATTCTGCTGCTGATGCCTTGAGCAAGTTGGCAACGCAGACCCGTATCAGACAGGAAGTTCGATCACTCCTTCGCACCATCGATCCTGACGAAAAACGCTACACGCGCGTGGCAGACATGGTACGATAGTTGCTTGGTCGTTATTCGCCGAAATCCCTCTCCACCTGTGAAGTTTCCTTCACAGGTGGAATCTGATTTTTCACACAGGGTTTAGGAACCCAAGAGCGTTTCGGCAGTCTGAAAACGCTTGCATATCAAGAGGAAACCTGGAGGCATTATGAATCGCTTTGCATCGATGTTCATCATAGCCGCAGTTGCGGTATTGTCCGCCACCACGGCCTTGGCCGGTGGATCGACGATCCCTATGGGCTACAACGTATCGCAAGGAACGTTCACCGAGATCACCGGTGGTACGGTCCTCGAAACAGCCAACGATATTGACGCATTCTCTCAGACTGTGAACCTACCCTTCACGTTCTCGTGGAATGGTACGGATTACACGAGTGTGCAGATCAATGGTGACGGGTACATTGATTTCGCACCAGGCAGCGGTGGCTCAACGGGCAATCTCCCAGGGAGTTCGGCTGCAGTTGCTGCGTGGTATAACGACCTCACGGGTACTGCTGACGGTGAGATTCGTACCGAGACAATCGGCACTTCGCCAAACCAGGTTTTCGTCATCCAATGGAAGAATGTTACTCGCGCAGCACAGGGCAGTAGCAACGACTCATACACCTTTCAAATCAGACTCAATCAAGCAACGGGAACAGCCGACATTGTGTACGGCACGATGAACATCACTGCTGCCGTTGGAGCACAGATTGGTGGTATCTGCAGCACAACCGACGAGATTGCTCTCACCGTCAACTACTGGTCAAACGATTGGTTGCACCCATACACCGGCATGGGTAGCGAGTCCATGGCCCTGGAAGACTGGGGACCAGCATCCGGCACCACCTACACCATCGGTACCGCATCGTCGGCCGATGCTCGTGTAGTACGCGTGAGCAGCCCAACAGGAAAGTTTACCGCCAACACCTCGCAAACAGTAAAGGTCATCATTGCCAACGCTGGCTCGAATCCGATGGACTCCGTGCTTATCGGCTGGTCGGTTAATGGCGTTGCTCGTTCGACAATGAAGTATATCGCTAGCTCCGAGCTTCAACCGGGTGACGAGGTAGAGGTAACCCTAGGTACAGTCACCTTTGGCACAGGCACACTCAATACCATCGTTGCTTGGACTAGTGAACCCAACGGCGTAATTGATCAGTATCCAGGTAATGACATCCTGCAGTTCTACATGGCACCACGCGTGTCGGGTCGGCTTAACCTGGCTCTTACCGGCAACCCTGGTGTTATCAAGAGCTTCAAGGACTGCATGCGCTTGCTCGTCAATGCAGGTATCAGCGGCAACACGAACATTCACGTCTACAACGGCAACTACGACGAGCAGATCCTAGTGCCAGCGATCGACAACTCATTCAATGGCGGCATCGTTACGATTCAAAATGCGGCCAATACCACTCCGAAGATTGTATGGTCACCATCCAACTACCCGCAAGGATACTTTGGAGGGTATGAAGACGACTATGCGCAGCTAACGGTCCTTGACGGTGCATCCGTTGCTATTGACGGCTTGTGGTTCACACTGCCTGCAGGCTTGGACTGGGGTGGACACGTTAGTGGCGAATCAACGGGTCAGGTGACGATCAAGAACAGCACCTTTGAGGGACCAAAGGACTATGCGCAGATGACCGATCCGACAAATTCGATCTATCTGCAAGGTGGACCGTTTACGATTTCAGACAATGTCATTAAGAATGTCTGGTATGGTCTGTATATGGTTGGTGCAGGTTCATCCAAGGACGTCGTGAGCAACAACTCGGTAACGAACTTCATCGAAGTTGGTATGCAGATATCGAGTCCGAATGTCGACGTCGACATGAACTCCATTACTGCGACTACCAACGGTGGAGCTTACTCATACGGTCTAGGAGTCTTTGGTGCTGGCTTCGTTCGCAACAACAACGTCATCGTCGACATCTCGACGCAACTGGTCAGCAGTGCCGTTGGCATCGAGTGTGTTAGCACCGACGGTATTGGCGGCAATCCAGACGGACTGAAGATCTACAACAACATGTCATACGTTGCATCGACTGACAAGGCACTTGCCCTCACTGTGCAGCCCGACGCCGACTTAGCCGTTACTGACGTGTACAATAACACGACCTATGTTGGCGGCACACCGGCACCAGACAGATCCGTTGCCGCATATATCGTCGGCGATGGTCCAAAGGCCAACATCGTGAACAACATCTTCTACAACCAGGGAGATGGCGACAACGGTGGCTATGCAATCTTCATTGACGAAGTTGGTGTAGATCCCATCATCCAGACCATGGACTTTAACAACCACATGACTACTGGTGACTATGTGGGCTACTTCCATGGCGACATTGCACGGAATGCTGTTGGAAATCCGCTTGCAGACTGGATTGCTGCAACGGGTGGCGATGCAAACTCTTCATCAGTTGCCATCACCTTTGCTGGTAACACAAACCTCCACCTGAAGGACATTCAGAACCAGCTCTTCGGTTCGGCAACCACCATTCCAACGGTCTCAACCGACATTGACGGAGATACCCGCCACAAGCCATACATGGGTGCCGACGAGCTCAGACCAGACGTTAAGGTCCTGGAAAGCCCACAAAGCAGATATGCATGTCTGGGCGAACGCATCGTTCTTGTTTGCGTTGCAAACACCACACTTGGCGCCGTAACAACCTATCAATGGTATAAGGATGGAACGCCGTTGCTTGGTGCTATCGGTTCGATGTACATCCTGAACAATGTTGGTTATCCAGCATCAGGTGAATACTACTGCGTTGTCCAGTGCAGCGATGGAACCTATACCGTGACTGATACTTCGGAGAGTGCTACCATTATCGTCGTTCGTAACACGAACATCGTTACAGCACCAACGAATAAGGCAGTTGGCATGGGCGACAACGTCACCCTGGAAATCGAAGTCGAAGCCATTGGTACTCCAACTGACTTTGTACCATCATATCAATGGAAGAAGCGTTACTGGAGTGTACAAAGCCAGGCCTATCTCGATTCGAACGTTGTTGACGACAGCCACGTCACTGGCTCCAAGTCCAGCCGTTTGAACATTCGTGGCGTTCGCGCCAAGGACACGGCTGATTCCTACGTCTGCGAGGTTGTTGGCTATTGCGGAACAGTTACGTCGAAGCCAGTTCGCGTATACATTCCACTCATCCTTGCTAGCACGAATACGCCTATTGCCTGTGAAGGCGGACCAATCAACATGGAGGTGATCGTAAACCTTCAGCCATCTCCTGGTTCGACGCTTATGTTCCGCTGGTATCATGGTAACACGCCAATTGAGAACTCTGCTCGTATTACTGGTGCAGACGACAAGGCGATGCGCATTACTGGTGCTACGATTGCCGATACCGGTGATTACTACTGTGTGCTCTCGTATTCGAACTCCGACATCACCATCGAGTCGAATCACGTAACCGTTGAGTTGGGCGCACCTCCAGTGATTACAGCACAACCACTTGCCGATACCGTTTGTATTGGACAGCCATTCACTCTAACGGCTACAGCAACGGGTCTAGGTTTGGGCTATCAATGGTTCAAGGGTACAACATCAATTCCTGGTGCCGTTGGTGCTTCCTATGGTGTACTTGCCGCAGCCGATGCCGATGGTGGTTCCTATTCCGTGGTCGTTACCAACCTCTGCGGTAGTGTAACTAGCGAGGTTGCCGAAGTCGTTGTCAACCGCGCTCCATCAATCACCACAGAGCCCCTTGACGCTGCTATTTACGATGGTGATACCTTGCGTCTGTGGGTCGAGGCAACTGGATCAGGTCCACTAACATATCAGTGGTACCACGATACAACCATGATTGATGGTGCTACGGACTCGATGTACGTTGTCGACAGTGCCACAGCAGAAACAAATGGTACGTATGTGTGCGTTGTCTCAAATGAGTGCGGTGCCGATACCTCGATCACGGTCTTTGCTACCATCACTGTTGGTGTGAGTGGCGACGTGCTAGCAGATGGCTATACGTTGAGCTCACCGGTACCAAACCCAGCAATGGATGCAGTACGGTTTAGCTACTCATTGCCAACTCCACAACATGTTCGCATTGCCCTGACCAATGCTATGGGTCAAATGATTGCCGAACTTCAGAATGGCGTGATGTCTAATGGCATGCACTCGGTCACGTTCGATGCACACGCTCTGAACCTCACGGCCGGCGTCTACACCTACACGATTCAAGCTGGCAACTTCGTTGCAGCTCAACAGGTGGTTATCGTCCGCTAAACTCTTCGAGTATCTCAACACCTAGGGCTCGCCGAATAGGCGGGCCCTTTCTTTTTGTGCGCCGCGGTGTTGGAGCGTGAATCACAGATGGAGAGGGTATCGTTGCAGTGACGCAGACTGCAGGTCACTAGCCGTGTGCGCTTTGTGCGACCATGCGTTCAGTGAGTGTGCGCATGTGGGAATGCGTAAGCGGGTGTACCCCAAAGTACGTGAGTGTGCGCGCTTGTGGAAGGGCGTAAGTGGATGCGCTCTAATGTGCGTGTGGGTACGCTTGATGATGCATGCGTACTAGGTGTGTGCTGGTGCTCGTGCATTCGCCCGTGCCATCGTTTGTACGTTCGCCTGTGCCAGCGCCTGTGCCAGCGCTTGTACGTTCCGCTTGTGCATGCGAGTCACGGCTGACGTGAGCGTACGATTTGCAGGTTGCTTCTTCGGGTGCTTAAAGAGCAGGCAGGACACATTGTTCGAAGCAATGCCGGTGCAATGCAGTTCCGCGAACTATGGCGAAGCTCAAACAGTGAAGGACATCGCGTCAAGTTGAAGTATGCACGATGAATATGCCTTGGGCATGTGTTGACGTGCTACCGGAGGTCGACGGTTTTCCAACCTTTGGGGACGTTGTACACAAACGTGTTCAGGTTGATCTTGGGGTCACGCTTAAGGTTTCTAATCTCCAACGTCATCACCGTGCCTTGAGTAGTCACAATGATGCGGTTAATGGACATGTTTGACCCAAGCACAACATCGGCTTGTTCGACGCCGGATATCTGCATGGAAGGGGAAGGGGGCTTGAGAC
>JAGFIZ010000048.1 GCA_024103135.1 Bradyrhizobiaceae bacterium
TGGAGATTCCGCGTAAAGTGACCACCTAAATCCGCAGCAAAGTGACCACCGAATTCCGCGTCAAAGTGACCACCGGAATCCGCGTCAAAGTGACCACTGAAATCCGCGTCAAAGTGACCAGTGGCGATGGGGTTAAAAAGTGCTGATATCGGTCGTCTTGATCGGTTGATTTTGAGAACAACATTGTTCACAACATCAGAACCGATCATGGCAAATACACCGATCGACATGAACAAACTCCGAAGAGTCTTAAAGCTGCACTTCCTTGGGAAGAACAAGCTTCAGATCACGGCCTCCACGGGCCTGTCTCGCAACACGGTTCGCAAGTACCTTGCCCTGCAGCGAGAGCTGGCCATCACCTGGAACGACGTGTTGCTCAAGAGCGACAAAGAACTTGATGATCTGTTTTGCGTCAAGCCTGCAGAGCCCGAGGGCGAGCGATTAGCTGTTCTCCGCGAATACTTCGTCCGGCACGACAGACGCCTTGCACAGCGGGGAATGACGCTGCGGCGTCACTATGATACCTATGCTGAGCTGCACCCCGATGGCTACCGCAAGACGGCATTCTACCGGCACTACTACCAGTGGAAGAGGCGCGTGGCGGTCAGTATGCATATCGTACACAAGGCCGGTGATAGGATGTACGTGGACTTCACGGGTGAGAAGCTCAGCTACTGCGACGCCGATACGGGCGAAGTCCGCATGGCAGAGGTCTTCGTTGCGATTCTGGGTGCGAGCCAGTTGACGTATGTCGAGGCTACGCCGTCGCAGCGCGTGGAGGATTTCATCGGCTGCTGCCAGAGATCGCTGCACTTCTTCGGCGGTGCTCCCAATGCCATAGTGCCCGACAATCTCAAGTCGGCGGTCATCAAGAGCAATCGCTACGAGCCGCAGCTCAATGAGAACTTTGAGGGCTTTGCAGACCATTACGGGATGGCAGCACTTCCGGCCCGCGCCTACAAGCCAAAGGACAAAGCTCTTGTAGAAGGCGCCGTCAAGATCATCTACACGACGATCTTTGCGTCGATGCCGCGGCATCCGCCGCCGAGCCTTGAGGCTCTCAATGAAGCGATCTGGGAGCTGCTCAAGAAGCATAACAGCGACCACTTCAAAGGGCGCACCTACTCACGCATGGATCAGTTCATCGAGATGGAGCAGCAGGCCCTGCAGCCACTGCCGGAACAACTCTATGAACTCAGGCACTCGGTTCAAGCCACGGCGCTTAAGAACGGGCACGTGTGCCTGAGCCCGGACAAGCACTTCTACAGCGTGCCGTGCGCTCTCGTAGGCAAGAAACTGCGCTTGCTCTACAGCTCCTCAACGGTGGAAGTGTTCTACAAGTACGAGCTCGTTGCCACCCACCGGCGCGTGAGATCACCTCACGGCTACAGCAGCCTCAAAGAACACATGCCTGCCGGACATCAGGCCCTAGAGGCTTGGAGTGCCGAGTATTTTCTGGAGAAGGCATCGGCAATTGCTCCTGAAGTAGAAGCCTATATCAGGCAAGTACTGCACCGGCGCAACTACCCGGCGCTGGCCTATAAGTCGTGCCAGGGCATTCTCTTACTCTCCCGTTCGGTGGGACCCCAGAGGCTGGCCAAGGCCTGCCGCCGCGCAGACTCCTTTGAGCTCTACAGCTTCCGCGTTGTAGAAGACATCCTTAAGCGAAGACTCGATGATGACGATGCTCACCAGGAAGATCTTCAAATGCCACGTCATGAAAACATACGAGGCAAGCAGTACTACCAACAGTCCAATGATGAATCACTACTAACTGGAGAAGGTCATGAATGAAGGATCCAACGCCTCTACACTCGAGAAGATCAAGGCCATGAAGCTGCACGGAATGTCGCGTGCCTTTACCGCGAGTCTGCAGGTTGGCCGGCCACAGGAGGAAACGTGGGACGAGTTTCTTGCAGCCATCATCAACGCCGAATGGGACGACCGCTGCAACCGCAAGCAGGAGCGAGGTGTTAAGAACGCCCGGTTTCGCTATAAGGCCATGGTTGAGCAGATCAGCTTTGCCGGTCCTAGGCAGCAGTTCAAGAACCAGATCTTACGCCTTGCCGACTGCGCCTTTATCAGTAAGAACGAAAACGTCCTGATCACCGGCAGCACAGGCATCGGCAAGAGCTTTGTGGCTTCAGCCATCGGTCATCAGGCGTGCGCGCTCGGCTTTAGAGTCCTCTACGAGCATAGCACCAAGCTCTTCTCTCGTCTGAAGATGGCCAAGGTCGACGGCTCGTACGCGCGGGAACTCATCAAAATGGAAAAGCAGGACCTGCTGATCATCGATGACTTCGGGATGCAGCCACTTGATCAACAGAGCAGGGCATTCCTCATGGAGATCATCGAAGACCGCCACGGCAAGAGATCGACCATGTTTACCTCGCAAGTACCCGTTAACAACTGGTACGAGATCATCGGCGAACAAACCATTGCCGATGCTATCTTAGACCGTATCATTCACGACGCTCATCGCCTGGAACTTACCGGCGATTCCCTCAGAAAACGTAAACCGAATACAGCCCCCGAAACGATCGAATAATCACACCCTTTTTCATGAACCGCCACGACAAATATCAGATCAACTTTTCGACCAAAAACACCATCAACTTTTGGTGGTCACTTTAACGCGGAATTTGGTGGTCACATTGTGCGGATTTTCCACTCCTCGCGTACGGTCAACGGAGCCACCGTTAACGTCGGCCTTACGTATGCTGCCAATGTTGCTCAGATCAGCTTTACGGGAGAGTATACACCTGGATATGAGAACCCATTGACAAGCCAGTGGGTGCCGGCATCGTGGTCGAGGATCACGCGTCTGCATGGCGTGTGGATGATGTCCGTCAATGGATTTGTTGTCCAAGCGTTTCAGAGTCTTCCAATTGAGCCGGAGGTCTTGGGAGGAGCAAGTGGGCCATCGGTTTGGGAAAGTGTTGGCCGCCAGTGGTTCACCAAGGGTTATGATGTCTGCAGCCGACTCGATCTCATCGACGCGGACGGTGAGCAGGATGCGATCGAGATTCTCATGGCCAATGGTTCGGTGCTTGATCTGCGGAACGAAACGACGTGGGACGACGATCCGGCAAGTCTGGTTGAGTTGTATACCGGTCGGTATTATCACAACGCGCTCAATAGCACCGGGTTCGGCATTGTGGAGATTGATACGATCACCTATTGGCCTGCTGAACTGCGAGCACTCTTTGCTGATGAGAATGGTAACGTCCCGGTCTACATGCTACCCCGTGTACTTCGCTACTACCCCGGTGACGGACTCGAATACGTCTTTCGGGAAATCGTTGCACCATACGGGGACCCGCGGGTGTCACATGACGATGGTTCGGAGGCAAAGGGTAAAAAGGCCATCGGTGTCCGGATCTTCTATCTCGAGGAGATCAACAAAGAACACGCTCGGATCGCGACTATCGAGAGATCCAAACACCAACCGTCCGCCGGCAAGGTGGATAACCTGCCAGGTCGTGCACTCTTCACGGGCACAACAGGGCTGCATGTTGACTATGGAGATGATCTTGTAACAATTCAAGCAGAGGGAAAGACGCATCGACTCGTTCTTCGGACGCAGGATCGTTACGACACTCTGGCCAGCGAGTCCAGTTACCGTAGAACGATGGTCCAACAGCACGACCGGTTCTTCCCGTCCTTCGGCTACAACCATCGCTATCCTTCTGATCTCGAGTTAATTGTCAATAGTGGGTCGTGGGGAAATAACATTGCGCCCGGTGCAGCGGGTCAGCGCCTCGCCGTACGAGAGATCATTGCGCCCAACGGTGAACGAACAATCTTCGACTACACCCCTCGGAACGGACAGCAAAACCATTGGCAATTCACATCCTTGATGCTTACCCGCGTTTCGGACCGGCAAGGTCGCACGGATATCGGCTATCACACCGCGCTTGGGCACTCATATGATGATGAAGATGTGGCGTGGCTTCTGGGACGAACGCCGAAGAGGTTCCATAACGTATGCTCCACTCTCGTCACGTCATCTGCCGGAGTAGGGCCGACGGCGGTGATGTATGAATCAACCATCGATGTGGTAGACGGGCTAGGCGTGGGGCCTACTCCCGGTCAATGGACATGGAGTACGAATACGAGTCTAGGTGTGGATACTCTCAATGGCACCGTCGTGCTCGCACCATATAGGTATACCCTTACCACGCATCGTGATCACTCGTATGACAATCCCAACAACGTCATAACAGAACGATACACGTGGGGAAGATTCACCATACAACCATACTTTGCAACAGACCGAGACGGAAGCAATGGCACGACAGATGACCTGTATCACTACTTCCCGCTGATCTACCGCAGGACAACATGGGAGTCGCAGCTTGAGATTGAAGGGCGCGACACGTTAGTTGATGCAGGCTCGCGAATGACGATCCTGCCCGTCTCGCGGGTGACACGGTACCGAGAACGTGCAACCGATCCGTTCACACACCTGAGCACGCAGACATACGCTTATACGTTTGCGCCCGGGGACGGCGTCTTTGTCAAGAACGAAGTTGACGACCTCCATCGTCGTTTCCGGACGTCGACGAGTGTAACGTCGCTGCGCTCGCAGCCGGCACATTCTGCTCCAACAGCACATCATACGCGAACGACTTCCTATCTCAACCTCGGATATGCTACGGCCGGATCCTGCTGGGTCAAAGACACTCTGATCGACGAGGATCGTACACGCCGCATGATCGACAGCGCGCGAAGTCTAGGTAGCACACATCATCAGAGGTCGTTTATCACGCCCAACGCTGCAAGTGCGCGGACAGTAACGCTTGCACCATTGCTCGGACTGGTCGATCAAGAACTTCTGACCGATCCTGCCGGTACGATCCTCTCCGGAGTTGACCATGTGTGGCACTCGACATATGTATGTACCGGCAACGGCCAAGTGCCCACATTCCCGCGCGGTGGTCATCACACTACGGACGTGATCGGCAGCGCCGGCCCGGGCGTGCCCGTTTCAGGGGCTCCCAAAATCCGCACGTCAGAAACAGCGTATAGCAACAGTCACTGGCGGATGCAACCGCGGCAGCTTCGCTCGACCATGGGAGTCACAACGCGCTTGGACGCGGATCCACACGGCTTGGAAACGGTCATTTCTCGGAATGATGGGTCGACACCATCGATCTTTCTCAACGACGACGACTTTCTCGGATCAGGGATAACCCGTGTCTCAACAGAGATTCGTACCCCGTATCCCAAT
Organism: Bradyrhizobiaceae bacterium; assembly: GCA_024103135.1. Classification (GTDB taxonomy): domain Bacteria; phylum Bacteroidota; class Ignavibacteria; order Kapaibacteriales; family Kapaibacteriaceae; genus OLB6. The sequence goes on from JAGFIZ010000048.1 coordinate 5,234, forward strand.
CATCCATCTGGCAAGTATGACGATGTCCAGCTCATCACGAGCTCCTATGATGGCTCCAAGGGCGTCATCGGAAGCCTATCCGCTCCAACGGTTGCCATGCGAAGCGATGATCTCAGCCAGAGTGCCACAGTGTGGACCAATGGCGATTTCCCCGTGGGCTGGAAGAATCGGCATCCCTGGGTGAAGCTCTGGAGCGCTGCTTCGGAGATCACAAATACGCCCGGTGGCGTCAGCGAGGATCGCCGTCGTTTGATGCTCATGCAACCATGGACATTGCCACCGGCGGCCACGGGCAATGCAGGCAACGTCGTGCGCTCGTCGGACGTGGCCCTGAAGTATTATGCCTATGCCGATGACATCCTTCATACCCAGACGGGTTCCGATCATGTTACGCTGCGCTTGACGGTCGTTGATATCTGGTCGGACAATGAAACGCTCCCAACACCGATACGGTTCGATGTGACGTTTTCCCAAGGCGGCCTTGCAACACCCGTGGTTCAGACCTACGAGATCGTGCAGCAGGCGCATTCGGTGCGTGGGCCTGATTCGTCGGCATTGGGCGTTATCGAGATCGAGATTGATGCCCCTGTGGTTCAGGCCATGCGCGCCATGACCAGCGGACAGGTCATGAACATTGACATTGCGCTCGATGCTACGCTGCTTTCTGAGTGGGTCTATCCGATCTTCTGTGAGTTTGCAGCACACGGCGAAGATGTGGCTCCACGCATTGTTGTCGATACAGACAGCTTGCATCAGGATATACCAGATGAGACCATAGCTGACAACACGGTCCGGTCTCAACGAACAATCCTCGCATCCTCGCTCGCACGCGCACGAACATCATCGAAGCTCGACGCAACGCGTCGGACGACGGTCGACACAGAATCGGACGGAATAGCCAAGGAGGATCGTGCGCACGTCTATACGGCCGACCCGGTGGCTATGCCAAATAGTGCCGTTACGTACCAAGCGGAGCGCTCGGCAGCCGGTGGTGCTGTGCGTACCAAGCTTCCCAACGGCCTGATGGCCGCATCGTCGCATTCGTATGCGCAGGAGGATTCGTCGTACCTCGAAATGATCGTCGGCCAAGGACCTCTCATGATGCGCTCACCTTCTCGGCGAAGCCGGCGAAGCAGTTTCGAGCCAAACACACATCCACGTGCCTACGGTGCTGTACGGACCTTTACGGCGATGGAGGAAGACACGACCAAGCGCACGATCACTGTTGTGAACACTATCGGCCAACGTCTTGAAACCCGTCAGGGATCAGCAGGCGACACCGTCATCACACGATTCATCTACAATCCCGTTACCGACCGCCTCGACACGGTGGTGGTGCCAGACGGACAGCGCATCGTGTATCACTATGACGCATTCGGTCGGGTAGCGAGGCTTGATCACCCGGATCTTGGCACGACGAGGTATGCCTATGACCCCCGGTCGTTGCTGCGCTTTGTCCAATCGTCTGAACAGGCTATCCCGGTCAGCGGACGAACGCGCGTGACGTACTTCGAATACGACGACCTCGGACGCATGACACTCACGGGCGAGGCACTTCTTGCTCCCGGTGTTGACATCACCACGTTGAACCCATCGGTGATCAACGCAGGTGCGGTGGCGGACACCACGCGAAACCATACGCTGTTTGGTTTGCCGGCACGACCGGTCCCGCAGATGTCACGCCAACGCCTCATGGGAGCGTGCATTCCGGCATGGGGCAACCGACGTCCACCCTACGAACACGTCGACCCGCCGATTGGCGAGGTGCTCGTGCGGCCTGCCGTCACCCCGACGTATCCGGGCCCCGTAGCGCAGTTCCCCGTGGCTGCCGGTGCTGCCGACTTTGAGCGCGTGCATACATATCCAGAGTTTCCTCGTCAGGCCGTGTTCTACGACAAGCTCCCCGACGGCGCGACGCCTGCGGGTTACCCCGGTGCCATCTGGTCTGGACTGCCGTCTCGGCATACACTTGGCTGTCTGGCACCCACAGGGTCACTGCGGAACCAGTTCGGGAAGGTCGCGGCGGTTGCCTACCGCGACCATGCGGGACAGCCCTACTGGTACAAGGTGTATTCGTACGACCACTGTGGTCGCCTAGAGTGCGAGATCCGCCTTGACGATGCACTGGGAATGAGTATCACCTACTATACGTACGACGCCGGGGGTAATCTCACGTGTTTACGCACGGTCGATGCTCTTCGTAACCACGCCACGTGGTACGATTACGACAGGCTTGGGCGTGTGACCGAGCTTCGCACAGCACTTTCGGCAGCGGGACCACTCTTTGGCTTGGGGTTGAATGCGGATGGCGCGCCGAATGGACATCGGTGTTATGCTGCCATGCTGCCCACCTTCGTACCACGGCCGGCCGAACCGGATGTGTCGTATTCGTACGACGCCCTTGGAAGAGTATCGTCCGTTGTCCACACAGCCGCAGTGCCTACGGGGGCTACCAATACGGAACGCACGTACCACTGGCGTTTGCCGATGATCGCCCAGCGTACGGAAACGGTGAGCACACCTCCCGCCGTGGTGGCAGCGCACCACCGGACGTTTGGTATCGACCTGCGTGTGACGGATCGTGCAGATACCGTGGGAGCAGCCCAGCGAGTAGGTACCGTGGAGTATGACGATAAGGGGCGCGTGACCGAAGTAGCGTCGGCCCCGGGAGACCCCGTGACCTACGAGCACGATGTGCTCAGCCGGCGTGAGCGTACGGATGTTCAGAGCACACCCGCCGCTGCGCGCGATTTCACGTATGTGACGGCGGGCACCGAGCTCATCCGCGTCGACAATACGCCGAATACGAACGAGACACTTGAGCTAGCGTGGGACGCACAAGGCCGAGTTGTTCAGCGTGTGTTGAGAGATCAGAACACCACCGACACGGAGGATCTCTCATACGGCTATCACGACCGCCTGCTGCAACTGGAGATCGAGGACCAGCAGCGCGAAGGGGCGATGTGTCCGCCAAGTGCCCCGGCCGAGGGCAACAACTACAGTGAGCGCGAAACGTGGGCCTACCGGTATGGACCGGGTGGACTGCGCGAGCAGAAGCGTCTGGCCACCGATCGGCTGGACGACCGCACAACATGTGGTGTGGCCCCGTGGACACATTACGTGCGCAGTCCGGGTGGCGACCCGCTCGTGGTCTACCACGGAAGGCAGACATCGGAGAACCCTTGCGCTGTGCAGGGACTCGGCTTCTACGACCGCCGCGTGCACATCTACGCTCATGAGTACCGCGTCTACGGTCCCGACGGACTGCGAGTGCTCTTCGAGCGCAATGCGCAAGGCGTCTTCGTCAAGCGAGCGGTGACGCTCAACGAGCAAGGGAGTATTGCCACCGTGACGGACGCCGCAGGGTATCAGCATGCGGAGATCCACGACGATCATGGCGAACGCACCACCGTGCCGCAGCGCCGCACCGGGTGGCTGGACCGCGAACTGGACTATGAGACTGCACCGAGTCATGTCCGACATAAGCTCTACGACCTCGATCATCGCAAGTACGATGCGGCCACGGCACAATTCCTGAGCGTTGATCCGCTCTGGCCGTTGTTCCTCTCCAGCGGCAGCTACGTCTACTGTACAGGCGATGCTGTGAACAAGATCGATCCGTGGGGGTTGGCCTCAAGTCCGCTCAAACCTATGCCGAAGGCTCCGAAACACGTTGACAATCGTGCTAGGGCGACTGCCCCGGATGATCATGAGCGGGCCAAGACGATACAGGACGAGATGAATGCTATGGGCAGCCGGTCTCGTGAGTGGGCTGCGAACGAACAGAACCGACTGATCTATCGGTCAGGCTTTGGCGTCTTGAGGCAACAATCTCCGGTCCTGAACATCAGTTGGGATTACAAAATATCTTGGTCGAGCAGCGGCAAGGGCGATCTACAAAGCCAAATCCAAAGAGTAGGCCTTGCCTTACAGAGTGGCAAGACACATCTCCTAACTCCGACAGAGCGGGAGAACGCTCATCAGTTCCTTGCTATTGTTGCCGGGGAATCCTCGAACAATACCCAAGAGGCGAAGTTGATCGGTGAGGTGATGATCAATAGAATGTTGCACGAAGGCTTGTCGTTTAATGCACCGAACCTTTTCGAGTTGATCGGAAAGAGTGGGTTTGCAGCAATGAGGCAAACTGGACCTCGACACGGCTATCCTGCGATCATGCGCATGCAGCTCGAAGCTGTCCTAGTTGGAAAACATGACTTCGCGGCCCGAACGAATGCTGCGATCAGCGCAATGCTCGATCCACAAGAGTCCGACCCAGACAACCTTTACACCCCATACTTCTGGGACGTGTCCGAGAACTATAGAGCAACTACCGGGCCTTGGAATTACTACCGCAAAGGGGATTTCTCGATCGTTCAGGCAATTGGAAAAACTACATTCTTTCGTTATCGAGATCCCTCCAGGAGGTGGCCGTGAAGTGGATCAGTTGGTGTTCGTATCTGGCTGTTCTTGCAGTTGCATGCTCCTGTAGGCAGGAGGGCAGCGCTGATGCAGTTCATCGAAGTGTTGAGCAAACCCCAGATTCTGTTCTGGAAAGCATCTCCTTGGAGCGATCAGACACTGTAGTCTTTGCTGGCTACATGCGAGAGAACGATAGTTCCGAGCTTGTACCGTTCAACATTCGGTTGGACTATGGATCACAGCACTTGTGGGTCGAGACGCCAAGAGACACTCTCTTTTATGAGAGGGCAGATCTCGAAGACTTTAGCTCTTTGCCTAATCAACGGGGCATCTCCCTGCGGTTCCATTTTCGCTTTGGTTACGGGGTGGCCGACTTTGCTCGTAATGTTGTTCGCCTGCATCGGGGCAAACTTGGTGTATCTCTCGTCTATTGTGACTCATCATGGGTGTCGGATGAATTCTCAGGAGCTAGCGGCCCCGAGTCACCGGCGTGGGTCAATACTGATCATGATACGAATCAAGGAGGGCTTACTTCGCGTATCGAGATAAGCCCCGACGCATCACAGATTCGTGTCCATCAACAAGACACGATCTACCTCCTGCGAGGTAATCGGGTGCGTAACCACGTGTATCGGAAGACGCTGGAGTTTGTGTACAATGACAGTATCGGTGTCTATGTAGATGAGGGAGCCGTAGCAGGTAGGCCTTCCCGAATCGAGTTCTGCAAGGATTGTTATTACAGCGTCGACGGCGAAACACCGCCAACTGAGGTGCTGCGTTACGATTTCCTTGACTACAAGATTGTCTTCGGGTCTGGCCGTTGGTTTCGGCTAGATGATGAAGGATGCCTGTGCAAAGAGCACATGGCCCTGGTTCCGTATCGAGGAACGCCGCCACCGTAATCGGGCGCGTCATCGTTGCGGTCTTCCTCAGCAGGAGCCCGGATGTTACCACCACATGGTTCCCCGCTTTCGCGGGGATGACGTGGTGTGTGGCGTAGAACAACGTTCATCGGTGGCGAGCGGTCCCCCTTCGCTGCGCTCGGGAGCCTGCCCACCGAGCAGAGCGAAGGTGGGGATGACGTCCGGCTTGTATTACGTGGGGTTGAGAAGTCAAGCGCGGCGCAGCCGCGCTTGACTTCTCTTACACATCACACACCGGCGCGCGCGTCATCCCCCGAGCAGAGCGAAGGGGGATCTCACCGGAACGACTGCGAAGGGGGATCTCACCAAGCGACAAGCGACAAGCTACAAGCGACTAGCGACAAGCATGTCTTCCCCGCGAAGGCGGGGAACCATGCGGGGTGTGGCGCCTAGAGCTACCTTCATCGGTGGCGAGCGGTCCCCCTTCGCTGCGCTCGGGGGATGACGTCCGGCTTGTATTTAGTGGGGTTGAGAAGTCAAGCGCGGCGAAGCCGCGCTTGACTTCTCTCTTTTACACATCAAACAGGGCGGCATGTCATCCTGAGGAGCGAAGCGACGAAGGACCCCGCGTCTATCACACATGGATCCCCGCTTTCGCGGGGATGGGGTGGGTGGGGTTTGTTGGTATCCAGCGGCAGCTACGTCTACTGTACAGGCGATGCGGTGAACAAGATCGATCCATGGGGGTTGGCGGGTCAGTATGGCAACTCGGTCCAAACAGCTATACCGGATTGGACGTCGGATCCAGAGTCACATGTGTTGTATGAGACTGGTGGGTCGTACGAGGAAGCTAGTCCGCTTGGGGCAGGCCGCGTACCGTGGACAAGAACCACGCTCTTCTTCCGTAACGGACGAGGCATGTGGGGCTCTCCGCATATGGCGGGCTTTGGCCCGCCGTCGGTCATGTGGGGCGAACGCGGCATTGGTGCTCCGGGCGGTGGTGATGGAATTGTCCCATTGCACTGGAAAGAGGACGGACTCGACGCGTCAGAGCCGCAGAACACAAGGAACGGCCGAACGCAAATGCAGCCGATTGCTTCGCCCTCCACGAGCGTAAACGCAGCTGATGATCCCGGTGCGTTCATGGCCGTGGCTGGAGTTTCTGCGCTCTCGGCAGCAGCGGTTGACGGCCCTCTACCATTCGGCGACGCTGTTGGATTGGGAATCCTCGCGGCGGCTGTTGTATTCGATGCCACACAACGCGTGTATCTAACTTACACCCTGCGGAACGCCACAGGCCAGATCTATGTAGGACGTACAAGCGGTTATGGGGATCCATATACTGTCATGATGGCAAGGATGAGGTCGCATCACATGGTAAGAAATGGGTATGGGAATCCTGTGTTGGACGTATCCGCTCAGGGAGAACTTGGATTCTCAGCAATTAGGGGGCGAGAGCAGCAACTGATTGACTATTATGGTGGAGTTGGGAGTCCTTCAGTGGCTAACCGTATCCGGGGTGTAAGCCCACTGAATCCGCTCTATCCGGTGTATCATGCCGCGTCAAACGTACTCTTCGGCCCTCTAGCTCCATACTCTGGTTTCTAGACCATGAAAAAAAAACCCAGTACCGATGTTGAAATGCGATACCTACTGAACAGGTGTCTGACAATTGTTCACTTTATGCAGGACTATGCAGATGAGCGTATGAAGCGTCAGTTCCTCGATGCAGTCGAAGCCATTGTTCGCGAAACGCATGCCAAAGGTAACGTAGCCGGTATGAGAGTTCTATCACGGGACATTAATGCGATGGCCAAGGCTATGCCCGCCGGCCGCATAACTGAGTTAGAGGCAAAGCTTGCAGTTGAGTTTGGCGACGACCTCGCCGGCGATGGGAACACGATTCGCACAATAATGAGTGTGCTTCAAGAACGATCTATTGAGAATGAGGACGACTATCGGATTGTCCACGAGTATCTCCAGGACATATCGACCACTGATCCGTTCTATGATCGCATTGAGGACTTAAATGACATTCTGCTTGCATACCATGGAGGTAGTGGGGAAGTATGAGGGGCGACAGCGTACCCGCCCCCCCCCCCCCCCCCCCCAACCCTTGTGCACCCCCCCCCACGGGAGACTCGTAGTGGAGCGTAAGCGACGGAAAAAGAGAGAGGGAGAGACGACAACCGCGCGAATGTGCCGA
>JAGFIZ010000055.1 GCA_024103135.1 Bradyrhizobiaceae bacterium
AGATGGGCAATGGCAAGCTCCGTCTGCACGCCACGCTTACTGCCAAGTAGTTCGTGCCACTCGTCAACGACGACGAGTGACAGGTCAGAGAACAGACGCTCGGCGTCCGGATAGCTAAACAACACATGCAGACTCTCTGGTGTAATCACCAACACTTCCGGCATCGTGCGGAGCTGTCGCGTCTTGAGTGCTTGCGGTGTATCGGACGTTCGCACGCCCACGTCCCACTCCACGCCCATACCCTTGCATGCTTGATCAATGGCCATGGCTATGTCGGCGCTCAATGCCCGTAACGGCGTGATCCACAGTACCTTGAGCTTACCACTGCCGATGTCCACGTGACTTGCGCGATAGGCATCGGAGTGCAAACTCAAGAAGAGAGCGTACGTCTTGCCACTACCTGTTGGTGCCTGTAACAACCCGCTGCGCCCATCGGCAACGGCATCCCAACACTGACGTTGAAAATCGAACACCTCCCAACCCTGTTGAGCAAACCACTCTTCGGCCGTGAGAACCTCATGCCGTGATGCTTGATGGTTGTGGAAGGGGGCTTTGTTCTTCATTGTGGATGGCTAACGTGACGTTGGCATAACGATCTCACAACGATCTCGCAACGATCGCTGATGTCGCTGAGAATCAGCACAACCTTACGCACCATCCAGGGTATTGATGAAGTCGTCCAACGAATGAGCGTCGCTGGCGGTGGTACTAACAAGCCGCACGATTCGTGCGGTGGCAATCTTGACGCCTGACTTTCTCCTTGGTGCGGGAAGGATGCCTCCGACGCTGAGCTCGAAGACGAACCGTGGCTCAAGTGTCCGCACTGGACCAGCCTCGACCACCGTGTGGTCTACGGCCCATTGCTTGATGTCGGACAGCACATCGTCATCTACGTCGGCACCAACATGCACAAGTGGAACGAGCACATCGTGTTTCCACACGCCCATCGTGAGTTTGGAAAATCCATACGTCGAGTTCGAAGCATGGAGGTGCATCAGCACACAGTGGACGTGGAGGACATCGGCAGACACAGCGACAGAATCGCTGACAGAATCGTTGACAGAATCGTTGACAGGATCGCTGGCAAAATCGTTGGAATCTTCTGCAGTATTCCTTGTCGCATCTACCGCTGTTGCTGCTGTAGCCGATTGCAACTCTCGCGATGAATGATCACCATCCACCGAAGCATTGAGCAAGGCATTCACCTCCGACGCCGAACCAACATGGGCAATGCAAGCGTCGACCAACCACGACGCTGAAGTGTACTGATCTACACTACCAAGCCCCCTTCCACCATCATGGTCGTCGAACGGATGCGCATCGTATCCATGTTCACGTAGGTAGCGCGTGAAGGCGCCCGTAAAACCGTGAACGGCAAGCACCCTTGAGCAACGCGTGTCGGCGACTGTTTGGAGCAGACCCGGCCAATCGGCGTGATCGCTGACTGCGAAGCCCTGTTGATGCTGACGGAACTTTCTCACGAGCGTCCACCCGCTCGCACTAGCAACGGCATACGGTATGCCCGACAGTGCACTATCCACGCCACCAGAAGCGATCACCAGGGCTTGGCGAATCGGTGCCGTGCTGTCGTGAATGCGAGCCAGTACTTCGTCGCGAGTGAGTAAAGGGGTAGGGGGCAAGTAGTGCCCCGACTGGCTGATGAGCGTATGGGCATTGTAGACGTGCTGACTGGCATAGACAGGGCCTATCGAGTGGTCGACACTTAATGCAATGCGCTGTGCCTTACCAAGCGAGTAGGCCTGTATCACACTCACGATTCCTCTGCTGGCATTACGCCGCCACCACGCATTGATGGACTGCGTAACACGGTTCGGGTGCGGCCATCGATAGATAGGCAGACCAAACGTGCATTCCGTGATGAACGTATCGCAGTGGACTACTTGAAAGTCTTCGGCTAGAGGATCTGGTTCACGCTTATAGTCGCCCGTCACCACCCAAACCTCACCATCGACTTCGACGCGAACCTGTGCAGCACCGAGCATGTGGCCAGAAGGATGGAGTGAAACGATGGCCTTCCCCAGTTGAATTGGCTCGTTGTACTGTAAACTCTGTGTGTTGATGCTTTTGTTTAGACGATGACGCAAGAGCGGCAAACAATGTTCGTGGGCGATGTACAACCCCATGCCTCTACGAGCATGATCGGAATGTGCATGAGTGATGACGGCCGTCGGCACCGCTCGATGAGGATCGACGTAGAAGTCACCAGCAGGACAATACAGCCCCTTTTCTGTTCGGACAATCATTGAAGGAGAAAATACAATCAATGGTGTGTATGTTTGCCTCGGTTGTTTTAACCATGAAGCGAATAGCCACGATCTTGCTCTGCTGCCTGTGCACTCTCTGTGCACAACCAATCTTGTATGCTGGGCAGCAGCACCACGATGGCACGCATCTGCAGACACTGCATTGTCAGCACTCACTGCAAGCCCTCGAAGGAGTCTCCATCGAAGTTACCGGCATCCAGAATGTACCGGTCTCCGATCGTGTCACCGACGTAGGTGGTCTGGGCCTGGAGACAGCCCTTCATCTTCTTGGCATTGACCCTCAATCGCGCAGCGCCATTCAATCTGGTGCTCCACCCATCTTCCTGCTTTGCCACGCTATACGCGTCTAGCTACGCTTGTGCCTATCCATCATGGCGCATTGTAGCTACACCGCATGAGCTTGTGCACATAACCCGGCAACGCACACCCTTCAGCTCATTGTGAGACCCTCCCGTTTGTGGCTACGGTGCGCCACCTTTTTTCTGTGATGGATTATGGGCAGAGCAACTTTTACAGAATATTTCTGGAACATCTTCCTTTACTATTGGTTGAAGACAGCGAACAGCTTACTCTCGTATGGGGTGAACGTTCAGAGGACAGAGGGTCTGCTAACGCGGACCCTCGTGTATTTTTGTACGTGAACTCACGCATTTCCGTCGTTACTCTCATTCTCGCACTTGCCGTACAAGTGCTCCAGGCAGGCAACGATGCTGCCTTGATGCGATTTACATCGCCGATCATTGACCTTCATACGTTGCCCACGGGCGGCGTGAGGCTGTATTCGCAGCAACTTGATGTGTATGATGCAATACCATCGAGTCCCACGTGGTTTCGGAAGACCGTCACCGTTAACGGTGCCAAGGTCAGACGGGTGAGCCAGGTACTTCGCATGAACAACGTCGTGCTCGCCGTCGGTCACATGCTTACGTATGACGGAGCGGCAAGTGTTGTGCTCCGAAGCACGGACTTCGGAAGCAGCTTCACACCAGTCGTTGTTGGTACCGATACACTGGCGATTACGGATGCCTGTACGGCAACACCGCAGGGACAGTTGTTCTTTGTCGATCGCGTGGGCCGACTCTGGATGAGTGGCGATCTTGGAACAACATGGATCACCAAACGGTGGCCAAGTGGAATCACTCCGGGTGCAGCACGTGAGGTCGACATGATTGATGCCAACACCGGAGTGTGCGTTGATGGTCTGCGAGGTGTGCACTTTACCACCGATGCATGGACAACACTCATCACGCCACTTGTCGCCAAGCGTCCGATCACGCGAACACAACCATCAATGATCAACTCTTCGAATTGGAATCGGTCATTGGTTCTGGTTCAGAATACACTCTACCTAACGGAAGCAACAGACGTCTATCGCACACCTAGCTCAGATCTGATCTGGGAGCGGTGGGATAGTGTAGCTGCAATGGCCGTTTCGGCGGATAGGAAGCTCATGGCTCTGTTTACCATCGATGGCACGTTAAAGGTACAGAAGGTCGATGGCTCAGAAGTCCGCATTCTCGAAGCGAATGCCTTGCCTCCACATCTTTTGCGAATTGTTGGCGATACCGTCATTGCTTACCGTCCCGACACTGGACCAGTGATCTATGCTGGTACGACGCGCACCCAGCTACGTCCACTTACCACCGACAAGCCCATTGCCCATCCAAGCTTCCAGACGCCTAACGAGCAATGGGGCGTCCTCACCAACACCGTTGATGCACAGTTGATCGACATTGTTCGGAAGGATGGTAAGGGGCTATGGCATCGTGACACCGTTGCTCGATTTGGTCCCGTGCGAAGCATGTTCACCAAGGGTGCCGATACCGTGGTGTTTAATACCAATCGTGCTGCAGTGGCCTACGTGCCAAGTTCACGAAAGCTCGTGCCCTATACCGTAACCACACCACTGAAGGACTTTCTCAAACATCCCATTGTCCGCTTCAGATTGCTTTGTGCAGCCGATGAGTTGGACAGTACCCACGTCCGTTGGGTTGAGTATGTAGCGCAAGGCAACAAGCTTGTCTGCGCAGAGCTGGTAGACAGTAGCAACTTTGGTGTAAAGTCGCAGTTGATTACCAACAGCTTTACTCAGGACGAGATCAAACAACTATTGCAGACAATCAACGAGGACGGTGAAGAGCTCCCAACAAATGATTTTGTGCAGCTCACGCCCGATGTGTTGGCTGAGTACAACAACATTGTCGACACGATCTTTAGCACCGACGCATACTTCGATCCATTCGACATGTACAAGGCGCCACCAGCCGCGGAGGACCAAGCTCGTAGCTGTTGGACACTCTTCAAGAACGTTGTAGATGAGCTGCCGAAGCTCACCCCAGAGGTCATCGCCGATGCCTTTAGAGCATACCGTCATGTTCCGCACGACGGACACAGTCGGTATGTGATCGAGTTCCAAAACCGATCGGGACGGCTTGCTGTGTTTAGCGTCGACAGAGCCGACGAAGCTCACCCACCACTCATGTTACCGTGGCGAGGGTATTGTGAAGGACCAACCTGGCAAAGCTTTACAACTGGATTGACGGCGCTGTTCAGCAAGGGGTTTCCATCAGAGTCCATACCACCGATGTTTGCCGAGATGAGTCGGCCAGCATGGTACCTCGTGAGCATTGCCTCGTATCTTGATGCTGTTCGTTACGGCCGACGTCACCGCTGGTCGAACCGCGTGATTACGCCAGCAGCACGTTTTAAGTGAGCTGACCAGAAGAATGAGTAACCGCGCAGTGGATCACGTACAGACCCACATCGAGCCGCAAGAACGAATACGATCTACAACCAATACAGCCATCTAGAACCCACACAATCATCTAGAGCCCGCACAATCACCTAGAACACAACAATCGAATAATGTCGAGAATGTTATGAAGACAAGACGCTACGCATGGTTCTTGCCAGCACTGCTAGGCATGATCATCCTTACTTCGTGTGAAACACAGGAGAAAGCTCCTGCCGAAGAGGTTGCTACACTTAGTGCAGCAGAAGAAAAGGAATTGCTGGATCAAGCACAGACACTCTTTGGCGTACTGCCGGCTTCGATGCCCGGCGCCGAAGAGGATACACCGGAACAGATTGCCTTGGGCGACAAGCTCTTTCATGACACAAGGCTGTCCGAAAACAACAGTCAGTCATGCAATACCTGCCACAACGTCGATGCAGGCGGACCTGGCGTCGACAACCAACCAACCTCGCTCGGTGCCTTTGGTAAGCGTGGTGCTCGCAACTCGCCAACCGTCCTCAATGCCGGCTATCAGGTGATGCAGTTCTGGGACGGACGCGCAGCAGATCTTGTGGAGCAAGCCAAGGGACCAGTGATGAATCCTGTAGAGATGGCCATGCCAAGCGAGGCCGTCGTTGTCCAACGCTTGCAGGACGTCCCCGAATACGTAGCAGCATTCAAGGCCGCCTTCCCAAAGGAGCGTACGCCAGTGTCGTATACGACCATGGCCCGAGCCATTGCAGCGTTTGAGCGTACACTCATTTCGCGATCACGTTTTGACGAGTATATGGAAGGCAAGCAGGACAAGCTCACGCAGGTGGAGAAGCGCGGACTGAAGACCTTCATCGAAACGGGTTGTATTACTTGTCACAGCGGACCAGCCATTGGCGGCTCGACATTTCAGAAGCTCGGCCTGGCACATCCCTACGCCACCACCGATGCTGGACGTTATGACGTCACCAAGGAATCGTCAGACAGTCTGATCTTCAAGGTTCCCATGCTCAGAAACATTGCGTTAACGGCTCCATACTTCCACGATGGCTCCATCAAGGATCTCCACGAAGCTGTTCGCCTGATGGCCTGGCATCAGCTTGACAAGAAGCTGGACACTACGCAAATCCACGAGATCGTGGCATTCCTAGGGTCACTGTCCGATCCATCGCGCAAGGCAGCAGCTCAGTAATCGTAACGTTAACGTAGTACTCAACGTACACCGTGACTACTAGAAACCATGATGGGGAAGTTCCGCATCATGGTTTCTGTTTTTAATACCATGGTTTTTGTTTTTCAATCACGATTTCAGGTCAGGCACAGCATGTGCAATCATGCTCATCGGCATTCGTAATCTGACCGCGCTCGTTGACCTCCAGTTTGCAGCACTCCATGATGGCGTCGCGCAGCTTAGCGCGGGAACGCTGAACGCGCGATTTAACGGCCGAAACCGAGAGACCCAATTCTTCGGCAATCTCACGCATTGGTTTGCCATCGATTTCGCTCTTGATCAACGTGTCGCGTTGTTCGTCCGGGAGGTCGTTGATCATCGTCATCATACACTGCGTGAAGTCCTTACGAGTAGCAGAGGGCTCTTCACCGGCAATGAACTCCTCAAGCTCGCCTACATCTTCACTGATGGCAGGAGGCACTTTCGACGATTTGCGAGCAGAATCCCGAATGGTGTTCATCGTTATCTGAAACAGCCACGGGATTACGGCTTCGTCAGTTTTGAGTGAATCGCGATGGAGCCAGGCCTTTGCCAGGGCATCGTGGACAAGATCTTCGGCCAGTGCATCGTTGTACACCCGACTCCGTACAAAGCGAAGGAGTCGTGACCGGTATTCGTGCCAGCGTTCGTCGGTTACATGTGCTTGAGCTGTCATGGCAGTGTAGACGGTTTGTGGTGATGAAAATTACTTGCTGCCTTGTTCGGTAGAGCAGTCGCATTGGCACGACTCAGAGCAGGTGCAGGTAGCGTCGCATGAGCATTGTCCGTTGCACGTACAAGACTCGCAGCATGCACAGTCACAACTATTAGCTGCCTTGATGGTTGGGTTCATTTCCTTGCCTTTCGGTAGTGTGTGGATGGTTTGTACCGGTTAGACGCTGGTAGTCAGGAAAGGACGCATGAGCAAGTTAGGGGGCACTGTACGTGTTTGAGTATCTGTATGGTGTTCTGCTAAATTGCGCCATACCGTACCTCGTGACCTTTCTACCTAGTACCGTCCATGAAGAGCAAAGACAGATTTCTAATCGCCTTCCTCCTGGCCTTTATCATCATTGTGTTCGTGGTATTCCAGACACTGCTCGACAACACGAACCTGTCGAACTTTGCGAGCAACGTCACCATCAGCGTTCTGGGATCCGTGATAACCATTACCCTAATGCTGATCCTCCTGCAGTTTCAGATGCGTAGTGAACAGGAGAAGGACTTCAGGGGCCGACTCTTCGAACGGAAGCTGGACCTGTACAGGGAGTTCCTGGTACTGATCTTCTCACTCGATGATGACAATGTCATCTCGAAGGACGAGATCCAGGAAGTCGAGAACAAGGTTGGCGAGCTCTCGCTAGTAGCCTCTTCCGATCTCATCCGCGTTTGTGCAACTGTTGTGGTTCAGCTCAAATCCTACGGAGTGTTGTATTCTCGCTCGATGACGGAGAAACAGCTCGAACACTATCGCACCGCCATGGGCAGTCTGGATGATTTTGTTTCGTTGGACCAGCTAGTACAAGCCATACGTCAAGACTTGAGCGTAGTCGATGGTGACGTGACGCAGACCATCGAAACATACGTGGGGATCCCATTTGACCGGTTTCACATGGTCAAGAATCCAAACGTTGTCGACTAGCCTGCCAAGCCCCTTCCCATACCTGCTCTCAAGTCTCGTACTCTACACTTCAGGGCGAACATCATAGCTGTGTGCTGATCGGCTGCTCCAACGCATGCACCGACGTCGTTCCATTACACCTGAGTAGGCCGACATCATACGTCGCGATACACCATTCATTGCGTTTTTTCACCAATGATGGAGATCGAGATGACAGTTGTTCCCACCTGGGCAGAAGCCACCGTGAAGACGGTGTTAACCACTGATGAGCGAATCGAGTTCGTCGGCACAGGACGTTTGGACATCGTACCGCCAAGCGGGTTGATGGCCATGTTCTACTGGATTACGTTCATTGCGACGAATTACCTCGCAATCCTGATCACAGCACTGTTTCGTAATCGTGCCATCATCGTCATCACGCAACGTCGGGTACTGATCGTTAGCTCACGTGAATGGCAGTTCCCTTTTTGGGTAATACCATTCAGCTCGCGCGTGGTTGTGGATACCATCGAGCGGACAAAGGTGTGCTCGCTCGGCGTTGTGAAGTCCAAGTATCTCTGGGCTTTTTCGGCAAAGGGTATCAATGTTGAATGCGAAAGCGGTAGTACGCGCATCATCAACGGCCTGAACAACGAAACCTACGAGCATGCCCAGCGGATGCTGAGTTAGTATAAAACCAACTCACCATCATTCACCACCACTCACCACCTCTCACCATTACTCAACGCAACTGCCAGAGCAACCGCCTGGCAGTTGTGGTTTGTAGGTAGAGCGGTTGTTCAAGGAGTTCTGGTGCTTGAGAATAGATCCAGGCACGCATGGATTGTTCGGTACCATGACCAGATGCGACGGGCTGGCCTAGTACATCGTAGAGTACCCATGCTTCAGGCTGGCTAGCGTTCTGGTTATCATCGACGCTTGACGTTGTCGGACACATGACAGATTGTGCGAACGCTTCTTCGCGTGCATAGACCTGTGTAGGATTATCCAGTCCGTGGGTAGATCCCTCGACAATTGTTGTTTGACGGAGAGCTGCGGGATGTCCGCCCTCCTCCAACAACCGATCGATATAGCACGATCCATAGATCACCGGATAGTTGTCACCAACACCAAGGGGCATGCCCCATAGACCACGATTGACCTCACAGGGGACGATGATATCGCCCCGTTGATGAAAACTGATGATTGGTGGGAACTCCTTTGCGTCGACCATGTACGGATTGACGATAGCGCCGTACCGATTGATCACCCCACAGATCCGTGGCATAGGGACGTAGGCCACCTTGCTACCGATTGGGAAGCCGTCCGCATTCCCAAGCGACGGACGAGTAAACTTATCGAAGCCACGCACCACCGTCGTCGTCGAATCAACCTCCTTAGGTATGCTATCGTTCCCATCGGCAATCACGGCTTGCATGATGGCAATAGCGCCAGCACTCTCACCGCCGAGGATCACACAACCACTGTCGATATTCGGGATTACCTCGCCCCTTACCAGAGCGCGAATCCCGAAGCGCACATCTTGCATGGCGCGCCAACAAGCGCGGATCAGCTCCGTCGGATCGTAGGCATACGGCGGATCAAGTGGTGGCGGACCGTAGAAGCCAAGGCGGTATTGAAGCGTCACCGCTGCATAGCCCCTTGCCGCCCATCGCTGACATTCCGCCGTCATATCGCCATAGTTGCCCGTATAAAATGCGCCGCCGTGCACCCAGACGATCAAGGGTAGGGGGCTAGATACCTGTTCCGAAGGCAGCCACCAGCGCATACGCAACGTGTCCGTTCCACCACGGTAATTGGTTGCAGTCCGATAGACGGTCTCGAACGGACCAGCAACTTGTGCCTTCGAAGGCGTGATCCCTGCGAGTATGGTGATAATGCCGAGACAGAGGGCTAGAAATGTTCGCATATCGGTTATGGACCTCGGTGGTGGCTAGGTGTATGCAAAGCCAAAAGTAATCACTCAAATAATCACTTTAGGCAGACCTTGGTATCTCGGATGGTGAAGTAGGGAAGCATCTGCGGAAGAATAGTCTGTTTCACTGAGTGAGCAGACAGTGAATAAGAGTATTTTGTCAGCCTCTCACGCTGTGTGTAACAGCCAACGTTGATGATTGCGCACAATTCATTTATCACCATGGAGAAACTTGATGGTCAACTCTTGGGAGGAGTGTTCACTGCGACGACTTACCATGCGAATATTTCAAGTAGTCCTCGATACTCAGGCACGGTGTACCAGAAGGCAGACCATAAAAGCTCAATCAATCATGATGTCAAGACAACGGACGGGTGCTTCATGAGAACTCTGGAAGAAATCGAGGCGAGCTTTCGTGATGTTTTACGAAGTGCGTTACAAAGTGGTAATAGCCAAGCGTTACTTGCCTTGATGGCAGAACTCCGTGCGTTCGACGCTGATGAGGCGAGGGCACTGCATACGCACGCAGAAATGACCTGCCTCCGAATTGAACAGAACTACCCAGCCGCAAAGGAAGCAGGGAAGGGCGCTCTTGCACTATACCTTACGCTTGGAAAGCACGAAGCAGTTCACAACATCCGAATGAGTCTTGCATGGATACATCTAAAGCAAGGAGAAATGTATGAGGCGTTGGCACTTTATGAGCCGTTGTACGATGATTGCGTCAAAAGGAATGATCCGAATGGCTCTGCAGCCGCAGCCTGCAATCTGGGTATGGTGTACAAGAGTATGGGTGATTACTCCAAGGCACTTGCCTACCTTGAGATAGCGCGGGAGCTGTTAGTCGAACTGGGTGACCTTGGCCGTCAAGCGCTGGCCATTGGCCTTACAGGTCAGGTTAAACGGGCACTTGGTGACCCGGAAGGCGCCATGGAGTGTTATGAACGAGCACGAACATTGTATCGGGAAACGGGTGATGTAGGGCGTGAGGTTGATGTTACGTTGCATATCGGCGTACTCTTCATGACGCGAGGCGAGTATGTTCCGGCATTGGACTGTTTTGAACATGCTTACGACCTGAGTGTGCAGATCGGAGATAGAAATAGGCAAGCCGATGCATTTGTTCGCATCGGTTATGTGTATCAATTGCTCCGAGACGTAGCCCATGCCTTGGAATACTATGAGCGTGCTCTGGAGATGTTTGTCGCTATCGGGGATCGTTTAGGTGAATCGGAAGTCTTGCGTGGCATAGGTGAACTGTTTACGGACAGTGGTGATCTGGCTCGTGCAGACGAGTATCTAAGTCGTTCCATATCGTTATCAAAAGAGCTTGGCATTGTCCGAACCCACGATGTTGCACAAGCGTCCTACTGTAGACTCAAGATTAGGCAAGCTGACTATGAGGCAGCAGAAAACATCCTCAAGCAACTGGACCATGATCAATCACATGGTCACGAGCTGCAACTCATGCACTATCGTCATCGCGGTGCAATAGAAGAGCACAAGGGCGAACTCCAGCAAGCCCAGGAGAGTTTGACAAAGGCCTTGAGTATCGCTGAAGGAGCATCACTACGAAGCGATGTTGCCAGCATTCACAAGAGCCTCCGAGACCTTGCAC
>JAGFIZ010000060.1 GCA_024103135.1 Bradyrhizobiaceae bacterium
GGCGGGTTGCCGATGATGACGAAGATGGGGGCATCCTTTTGTCGTTGTACGCGCTCGGTATTCTCGTTGGTGAACATGCCCAATTGTTTGTCTTCGACGAGTTCGAACGTATCCACCAGGCAGATGCCGGGGAAGGGTAGGTACTCGCCCGTAAGCTCGTGATAGAGGTGTTCGATGTTCAAGCAGGCGATGTAGTAGGGGAGGAGCATCACCTCGTTGCAATGCAGTTCGTTCAGGTACTTGTGACGAAGTGCGGATGGGTTCTGCTCATGAATCTCGCGCATCACGCGCAGGATGAAGTTGCCTGTACCAACGAAGGGATCAAGGATGTGTACGCCGGGTGATGCTAGACTCTTGTTGAAGTCGGCTTTTAAGGCCTCTTCGACGGAGCGGACCATGAAGTCGACGATTGGTTGTGGCGTGTACACGATGCCATGCGTGTCGGCCACCTTGACGGCAAAACCCTGGAAGAACTTTTCGTAGACCGTGTTCAGGAACGTCTGCTTTTGTGCATAGTCATCCGTCTGCTCGGCAGCCATCTCCAGTGCCTTGTAGAATCGGTCAAGGGGCTTCAGGAATAGCTCAACGCTACCGTAGCCCTGCACGAGGTGGGCGATGACGCTTTCGAGTTCGCGGGCAACGGCATTCTTCTGGAGGAAGCCGTGGACGTTGAAGATGGTCGTGAAGATGCGTCGCGTAAGCAAGTGCTGGATGAGCATTTCTTCGACGGCATCAACGCTCAGGTCGGGGTTGATGCTTTGTCGACCCAGCTCCATGAAGCGTTGGAAAGCCCCCTGAAATGACGTGTTTGACTGACGTTGTTCTTCGAGGAGTTTGAGAACACTTGCAGCAAGAGTTGGAATGGTGTTTTTGAATTCTTCGACGGCATGTTCCCATTCCTTGATGTAGGGAAGGTCGTAGCTCAGGAATGCCGTGAGTACCTCTACGAGCTTTGCCGGTGTGGAAATGTCGGCATCGAGGATCTTGAGACCATCTTGATACAGAATTGCACGACCTGGCTGCCAGAATAGAATGTTCGTTTGCGGGTAGCCATCATCGAACTTCTTGCGCACTTCTGTCGGCAAGTCATCCTTCGTGTCCTTTGCTTCCCAGAACGCCCGCGGCAACGAGAACTGATCAACGAGTGCACCATCTACCGACGCATCGCGACGTCCCTTGCGCTTGATGGCATACTCCTCGATAAACTGCCACTGCAATTTCTTGCTCAGCGTTTGCAGCAGGTCCTGAAAGGCATTCCGCACCGTCATCTCATTGGTTTGCCCATGCTTGGCAAACTGCTCGAGTTCGGTGAAGTAGTCCTTGATTGGTTTGTGGGAGGGCTTGAGGTCGAGCATGAGTCTTTGTACTCCGTCTAAATCGACGTACCTTGTTTGCGTGTTCTGCCATTGCCTGTGAATTGCGGACTGTGCTTTCGAGGTCGAGCAACTGGGGTGTCTGGTCCTACGACATTCTCCACCGTCAGGAGATTGCAGCTTAATCCTGCTGATATCCGCGCCAGTATTGCCAGCGTTGGATTACCGCCAGCATGGACCAAGGCAGAAACCTGTGCATCGGTCAGCCGGGTTAGCTTGGCAACATCGCGCTGACTAAGATTCTCGTCTTCCATGATCTGGATCAGCCTACGGGCAATTGCAAATTGCCACTCTTGAAATATTGCCTCGTCCTTCGACCGCTTAGACAGAAGTTCCTCGATGATGTTCATGGTAGTGATCCATTCATTAATCAATGAGTAGAGCGTTTGGAATCGCTTCGACTAACGTGTTTCCGTCGACTTCGATTTCGCCCATACCAATGCGACGATTGATAACCCGCACGACATTTGTTAAGAATACCTTTGACTTTGTAGCATGTGCATTCATCTGTATTGGTTGATCACGAGTTTTGACAAACCCGGATCCAACAATCAGTATGCGGTTAGTTGTTTCCACATAAGCACATAAAAGTCTGCTTGGCGAATACTCTGTCCGCCTTGGTAGACTCTTGTGGTTGTACATCGCATACACCTCTACACCATTGTGAGTACCTTCGTCGCGAAGCATCTGTTGGGGAATGCATGATTCGCGAACGATAAAGTCAATAAAGCCAGCAATCCTGATCGCATCCTTTTCATCCTCCTGAAACAGTTCATTTAAGAACACCTCAGGTAGTCGTACTCCATCTTTCACTATAGCATACAGCGAGCAGTTGCCGGAACACCATTGACATAACTCAACGGCCATGACGAGTGCTTTTACAATATAATATAAACAACGCAATTGCGGTGATGTCACCTAGGCAGAATTAGTGCGAGAGATAGCGAACTGCGTGACGTTACCTAGTGGTCTCGTCAACACACACCTAATACCCGTAAAACCACAACTCTGTTGTCATTTTAAACTGATTTTGCACAAGAGCGATGTCAATCTCACGTATTAACGGCGCATCTCAGCTGCACGATTCTGCCGACCTCTTCCTGCGAGCCCTCACACCAAACACACCCAGCCAACTCCATGAGTTAACTAGCTACCTTCGGTATAGCGAGGTTTGAACTCAATTCTTGCAACAACATGAATGTCCACTTCATGTGTATCCCTGAGACGTCACATAACGCGCCACCACGGTACTGCCAGCACAGAAGGGGTGAGCCAGGACATCTCCGACCCAGTGTGGAGGAGAAGTCCGGCGCGGCAGCGGTTTCCATACTCAGCTTGAAACGTGAGCAGGTTGGTGGCGTCGCTTAGGCGGGGTCGACTCGTAGACTTGACTTCGATGGGGATCAGCCTTCCGTCGACCTCGATTACAAGGTCGACCTCTTCGTTGGCTTGTGTTCGCCAGTAGAAGAGGTCGGGTCGACTAATTCGAGCGTCACGCCATACCATGAGGTCGTGTAGGACAAGGTTCTCTAGATGTGCGCCAGTGGGTTCCGTGCTATTGGCCAGGTGAAGAGCCAAACCTGTGTCGGACCAGTAGAGCTTTGGAGTCTTGATGAGACGTTTTGTTCTGTTCACAGAATATGCAGGCAGTCGCACCAACATATAGGATGCCTCCATGATGTTCAGCCATCGGTGCACCGTGGCCTGTGGGACACCGATATCTCTGCTGAGCTCTGTCTGGTTGAGCATCTGTCCAAGGCGGTGTGCAGATGCAGTCATGAGCCGCCGATAGTCCACCAGATCACTAATTGACGAAACATTGTGCAGGTCGCGCTCGAGGTACGTTCTCACGTAGCCGTCGAACCAGATCGACCGGTCACAGGCAGATCGTAACTCAAGCGCTGGTGTAGGGTAACCTCCCCGACGGGCAAGCCCCTTCCAATCCTCCGTATTAGAAGCACCACTTAGGACATCCAACCAATCGTCGGCATCTGTTTCAACGAGCTCTTCCCAGCGTCCGGTACCTCCCATTCCCAATGTCTCTGATCTCGTCATTGGCCACAACGTCAGGTAGCTTGCTCTGCCGGCGAGTGTTTCACCGACACTCTTCATCAGAAGCAGATTCGCCGAACCCGTAAGCAGGAACCTTCCCGCCTTGCGGTTCTTGTCGATCTCCCGCTTGATGGCAAGCAACAGCTCTGGAGCTCGTTGAATCTCATCGATCGTTACAGCCCCTTTCCCCCCTAGCAACACCTCGGGGTTCTTCTTGGCTGCCTGGAGAACGTCAAGATCGTCAAGTGAATAGTAGGCCCGCGGCCCACGCGTGAGCTCCTGTACCAGCGTACTCTTGCCTGTTTGTCGAGCACCTGTCACCACTACAGCAGGCATGGCACGCAACCGTTCTGACAGTGCATTGGTTACTACTCGACCTTTTGGGAATCTATTCATGACGTGAATAATAACCATTCACGGTGTGAATAACAAGGATTACGACATAGAATCACCTCCGCACGGCACTTTGTGTTTCGGGATGTTGTGTTGCCTAGCTGTATTCCCCAACGTCAGAAGAAAAACAAAAAACCCAGCCAACTTCATGAGTTAGCTGGGTTTACGTCGGCGTAGCGGGATTTGAACCCACGACCTCCACTACCCCAAAGTGGTGCGCTACCGGGCTGCGCTATACGCCGAAAGCACAAAGGTACGGGTTTCGGCGGACGTTGGGTAGGGGGCATTGGAATTTTGGGGAGCTGTCAGCTGTACGTCATCGGAAAAAAAGTGTCTGACCTAGCCCCTTTCCAAAGAATCTGGTGGGAAACTCTTGAGTAAGTTGATATCGGACAAAATGTCCGAAAACTTTCATCATTTCTCAATCACTGTTTGCAGGAGTTGGTATGCGACGGTTAGTGCTACTCGTTGCCCTGTGTGTGGGGCTCTGTTCGACGTCGGCGTTTGCGACGGATTTCTTTTTGAAGATCGATGGGGTGGATGGGGAATCATCCGACCAGGAGCATAAGGGGTGGATTGAGGTGCAATCGTGGAGTTGGGGAGTCTCCAACACTTCCACACCGCAGACTGGATTGCCGACTGGTAAACGTCAGCATAAGCCGATGACAATCGTGAAGCAACTGGATAAGTCATCGCCTCAACTCTATTTACGATGTGCGCAAGGACAGCATATCAAGGAGGCGAAGCTGGAAATGCGCAGGATGGGCGCCACGGGCCAACTGGAGACATTTGCGAAGGTCACGTTTAGCGACCTTTCCATTTGTTCGATACGTACAGCGGGTGGTGTGGATGATGATTGCGATGACAGGAGTGATGATGTAGACATGGAGACTGTGTCATTTACCTACCAGAAGATCTCGTGGGAGTGGGTGGGCAGTGGGGTGATGTATGAAGATGATTGGGAGACGGCAGAATGAAACCGTACATCACACTGCTGATGATGTGTTTGGT
>JAGFIZ010000101.1 GCA_024103135.1 Bradyrhizobiaceae bacterium
CTCTGATCACAACCACGAGCGCTCCGCATGCCATCAGGTTGCAGGGATAGGGATAGGCATTGGCGCTGTTGGAAGAACCCCTATCCGAGAATAAAACAGGTCCGCCTGATTGAGAAAACCAGACGGACCTGACTATACGGTACCCAAAAACCTATTATTTCTGACCAGCTCCTGCGTTTGCTGGGAACTTTGGAGTAAAGTCCACATACGGTGTTGTTGGCTGCACTCCAGGCGGGAGGTTGGCTGGTGCTTCGACTCCTGCTGGTCCTAGATATCGAAGAAATGCATAAACAGACTTAAGATCTTCAGTACTCATGCTGTGCATCGATGCCGATGGCATCGGCGGTGCTGCATTGTATGACTTAACGAAGTCCACCCATTCGGTCTCCGTCATCTTCTGAGCCATCAATCGAAGGTTCCAGGCATACGATGTCCCCCATGGACCGTTGAATCCAAGCGATGAACCCGTTAGCCATTCACTTTCCGGTACATCTGGCTTTCCTTCCATAACGCTAGGCGTATGGCAGTCATTACAGCCCCCAATTGATACCAGATACCGTCCTCGCGGCACTCGCTTGTTCTCTGCGCGCTTTGTTTCCTTTCCGTTGGCCAATACTTCGCTAACCGTACCTACAAGCATACATGCAAGTGAAAAGAGCAGCGCTGCGGTCATGATCCGTTTTACTGTGCGCATAATGAAATCCACAAATGGTGATGTGAGAGGTGAGTTTTTCTTTGTGGATGCAACCTACCGGTTTGATTTTTGCCTATCAGACAAACATTTTCATATTTGTGCTATGTCCAGATTGCCAGATATCGAACTGTTTGGCTTAATTACGGCGCTTACAAAGAATGAAAAGCGCTATGTCAAGCAAGAATTACGCCGACATCGCTTGGCTGAGGTCAATCAAACGGAGGTTCTCTTTGATGCTATTGCCGAGCAGGACGTGTATGACGAGGGCAAGCTGAAGGACAGGCTGGCTGCGCATGGGTGTGTGAAACGACTGCCCAAGGCAAAGCGTGAGTTGCTCGATATCGTGCTAAGAGCCATGCGACAGTATCATGCCCAGCATGGCATCATCCGAAGAGCGGTTACGGCACTGCAGGATGCTGAGTTTCTTAGGCAACGCGGACAGTTTCGCACGGCAGAACAGATTCTGACCAAGACCATTGCCTTTGTGAGAGCGGCAGAGATGGATGCCCTGGAGGCAGTGCTGCTTTCTATCTACCGTGATACGCTCCGCGTGCAGGGCAAGCTTCCGGTTACGTCTAGCAATGCAGCCGATGACGAACAAGCAATTGTGGCAAGAAAGCTGGTGCAGAGCGTACACATGGAGCACCTGGCCGACAGGATGGAGCACCTCACGGCACAGTATGGCAGGTCGCCTACTCAGGCCGCCAAGGCCGTTGCTGCCGATATTGTTCGTGCCGGCGAGTCCGTATTCCCGATCATCTCTGCTGCTGCAAAGAACCATTGGCTCCGGTTGCTCAGCCGAAAAGCCTTGTTTGTTGACAATCAGCCAGAGGTAGCATTGCAGCACGATCTTACTCGACTTGAGGTATTGGACAGCAACGATGGATTTAAGCAGAGCAACAGGCATCTCTGGGCTAATCTGCAGAGCAGCATTGCACTGCGGTTGCTATTGTTAGGTCGGCACGTCGATGCCCGCACCTATCGCAACAACCTCTACAACCACTGGAATGAGTATCGTCAACACCTGAGTCCGCAAAGCAGGCAAACCCTTGGCGCACAAGTAGTAAACGTCGAGGTTTTACTAGCTCTCCAGTCATTCGATTTCGAGGCATTGGTGAGCGAGCTGCACTTGACCGATGAGATTCTGGACTCGATCACAGCTCCCAAGCTGGCCGAGACCGTCATGGTTTGTCACTTCAACATTGCACTTGTGATGTTCGGCTTAGGTAGATATCGCGCCTGTATTGACAGACTGCACGTGGTGGCTGAGTTTCCCCCCGAGCTCAGAACGGAGCTCCATACTGCTGGGCGTATTCTTGCGATACTATGCCACGTCGAGCAGGAAAATGAGAGCGTGGTGACCAGTTTGGTTCGGTCGGAGCGGCGTCGATACAAGGAAACCTCCGTCCCCGCCGACGTCGAAGTCATGCTCGCTCTAGCTCTCAAGATTTGCCAATTGCCTCCTGGCTCGCGACTGACGAATACGTACAAGAAGGCTCTAAGCACGCTGGAGTCACTGTCGGCAACAGATTCCGAGCCCGTAACGGCCATCTTTAACGCTAAGGCCTGGATCACAGCACGGTTGAATAAGAAATCCTGGCGCGATTTTGCCAACATCCCCTCTTAACATCGCAAACTGCCAATACGACTAGGCACGTATGGGTTGCACCCAAACAAAGCCCCCTTCCCATCCCTATCACTGTCGCACCTTGATCGTGTTTCCATGTCGCCGGTAATACAATCCCCTCCACGCTCCTGTTAGGGGGCGGCGTAATACGTACGAATCGCTAGGGAGGTCGATTTCGCAGGGTTACATTATCCTCCAGAAGGGCACCAAAGCCCTCTGCGCATCGCTAGGGAGGTCGATTTCGCAGGGTTACATTATGTGTTCGTTGTAACTCGAATCAAATCATGAACATCCGTTCACAAAACAATATCATTTTTTGTTTGGTGTCGACGCAGTTATGGGTGTATATTACCATATCAACTCGATGTCGTCCATATCGATCCTCACCGTCCTGGCGGGCTGTTTCTTAGTCCTTGGCTTTGTTTCCACGCCAATAATCCAGGCACGGCCGCTTCCGGATTCCAGTTCAGTTCCTTTTCCGGACGAGTTTTCCGACCTTGATGATGACGGTGCCGGAGCCACGGTTGCCAAGTTTGGCAAGGAGTTGGCCGACAAGTTCGAGCAAGCCAATACGGCCTATTATGCGGCTTTGACAAAACTCATCAGGAAGGATACCGCTCGGGCGATCAAGGAGTTTGAAACTGCCATTTCCTTGTTAAATGAGCTTTATGCCGAAAAGACAGTTGCCCATTCGCCGGAGTACAGTAAGCTGGTACGAAGCGTAATCGACGACTACGAGTATAACGTCACGAGTATCGCCAAGCTGGATGCAGACGCCCCGATTTCGATTCTGCACAAACGCATGCTCGAAGAAGTAGAGCGCAAAACCAGTGTTGAGCCCATCGCTGGCGTGCATGCTCCTAAGGCCATGCCGGTAAACAAGAAGACTACCATTGCCTTGCCCGTCAACGAAGAGGTACAGAAGAATCTGGACTTCTTTACCGTTAACAAGGGTCGGCCATTCATGAAGAAGTGGCTCGAACGTAGCGGAAAGTGGTTCCCCATCCTCAGGCAAATTGCCCGTGAAGAAGAGATGCCCGAGGAAATCATCTATCTCGCCATGATGGAGAGCGGCCTCAACCCTAACGCCCAAAGCTGGGCAAAGGCCGTAGGCATGTGGCAGTTTATCGAGTCCACCGGTAAGATGTACGACCTGGACATCAACACCTGGGTGGACGAGCGCAAGAACGTAGAGAAAGCCACTCGCGCAGCAATGCGCTTTTTGAAGGACCTGTATAACGACCTCGGCGATTGGCACCTGGCACTTGCTGCCTACAATTGCGGCCCTGGCGGCGTCCGCCGTGCACAGCGCAGATCTGGCGTTGCCGACGGAGGCTTCTGGGAGATTCGCGACAGACTTCCACGCGAGACAAAGAACTACGTCCCTTGCTACGTTGCAACCACGATGATTGCCATGAATCCTGAGGCCTATGGTTTTCCAAAGGATTCACTTACCCTTATGGCACCGTTTGCCCACGACGTCTATAGCGTTACTGGTGCCGTGAGTACGGTGGCCTTGGCAAAGTGTGCAGGGATCACGGAGGACTCGCTGCGAGCCCTGAATCCAGAGCTCAGGAGAAGCACGACACCTCCTGGAACTACGTACAAGCTGAAAATACCGGTCGGCACGAAGGATCTCGTTCATCGCAACTACACACTCCTTACCGATTCCGAAAAGCAACCGTGGATACTCCACACTGTTCAACGGAGAGAAACACTCCAAGGCATTGCTGCCCGGTACGATGTCCCTGTGAGAGAAATTGCCGCCATCAACAACGTTAGCGGCTACAAGAGCAGACTTCGTCGTGGTACCACGCTTCGCATACCAGTGCTGAACCCCTCGACCAAGCAGGAAACGCTGCTAGCCACATCCGCCACACCAGCACCAGCGAGTACATCGGCGAGTGCCGCGAAGAGTACTGCCGAGCCTACCACTAGCAAGGCAACGCAACCAATTGCCAAGGCTGCTCCAGCTGCCACCACTGTCCACGTTGTCAAGCAAGGTGAGAACCTGACCAGTATTGCCAACAAGTATGGCGTAGACATCACCGACCTTCGACGTTGGAACAACATGGCTCGGACGGAGAACACCGTCCTCCTGGGTGATTCACTCGTCGTCAGCGTGAGCGGTTTGGCCGCAGCACCAGCTCGAACAGAGAAGATTACAGCCAGGAAGGTAGTCATCCACAAGGTAAAACGTGGCGAAACCCTGACGGAAATTGCCGGTTTGTACAATACGACCATCGACGCGATACGGGAAACCAACCGACTAGGTAAGCGCACCACGCTCAAGTACGGGTCACGCCTAAAGATCGAGACCACAACAACCACAACCCGCCGCGTCTCCGAAGCCCCTTCCCAATCCATGGCAAAGGGTAACACGTACAAGGTACGTCGCGGTGACACCTTGTCGAGCATCTCCGAGCGGTTTGGCATGTCGATCGCCGAGCTTCGTGAGCTGAACCCATCCTTGAGAAAGTCCGATATTGTTCGCGTCGGACAGAGCTTGCGAGTGCAATAAGCTCCGTATTTTTGTTGTTCATGCGCGCCATCATCCCAGTAGCAGGGGTTGGAACCCGGCTACGTCCGCATACATACACGCTCCCAAAGGTTCTGGTCAACGTTGCCGGCAAACCAATCCTGGGCCACATCCTTGATGCCTTGATCGAGCAAGGTGTAACGAGTGCGACAATCATTACCGGATACAAGGGTGATCTTGTAGAAGAGTATGTGCGGAGCAACTACTCGCTTCCCTGCGACTTTGTAGTGCAGGACGAGTTGCTGGGACTCGGACATGCAATCTGGACTGCGCGTGAAGCACTGACGAGCGAGCCAGTCTTGATCATTCTTGGCGACACGGTATTTGACGTAGATCTGAGCATACTTCGCACTAGCCAGTTTTCTTCGCTGGGCGTCAAACACGTAGATGATCCACGACGGTTCGGTGTTGTCGTTACTGATGGTCAGTTCGTTACCCGACTCGTAGAGAAACCCGAAGCGCCAGTCAGCAACGAAGCACTGGTCGGCCTATACTACATCGCGCAGCCGAATGTGCTACGTGAATGTCTTGAGCATTTGATCACTAACGACATCCGCACAAAGGGCGAGTATCAACTCACGGATGCATTGCAGCACATGGTGGACAAGGGCGAGAAGTTCACAACGTTTGCCGTGGATGGGTGGCATGACTGCGGGAAGCCCGAAACCTTGCTCGAGACAAATCGTTTCTTGCTCAAATCTCGGCCACCTGTGACCGCACCGAATGGCTGCGTTGTTGTCCCTCCAGTCCACATCGACCCAACGGCCATCGTCGAACACAGTGTTGTTGGACCCTTTGCTTCGATAAGCAAGGGCGCCGTGGTTCGGAATTCCATAGTTCGTGATTCAATTATCTGCGACAACGCCACGGTTGCCGACATCGCAGTCAACCAGAGCATAATTGGTGAGAATGCAAGCGTCTCCGGACGTTTTGCTACCATCAACATCGGCGATGCATCAATTGTAAACCTTACTCAATAACACCCAACATGGTTTTTACATCCGAGTCCGTATCTGAAGGACATCCCGACAAAATCTGCGATCAGGTTAGCGATGCCGTGCTTGATCAGGTACTGTCGACCGACCCGAATGGTCGCGTTGCCTGCGAATGCTTTGCTGCAACGGGAATGATCGTGGTTGGTGGCGAGATCACCACATCAACCTACATCGATCTTCCTGACCTTGTACGAGGTGTGATCCGCGACATCGGATATGTGGATCCTGCATTGCGATTCGATGCTGAATCATGCGCCGTGATCAACGTGATCAACCGTCAGTCACCTGACATTAGTCAAGGGGTCGACACTGGCGGTGCAGGCGACCAGGGCATGATGTTCGGTTACGCTTGTACCGAAACGGATGAGTATATGCCGGCACCAATCTACTACTCACACAAGCTGGTCAAGCGCCTCGCAGACATCCGCAAGGAAAGTCCGCTTACCATGCCATACTTGCGTCCAGACGCCAAGGCACAGGTAAGCGTGGAGTATTCCGATTCGGGCGAGCCCACAAGCATTAGCGCCATTGTTGTATCGACGCAGCATGCCGAGCGCGACATTCACGGTAAGGACGTAACTGCCCAGCGCATTCAGGAAGATGTGATCGAGAACGTCATCAAGGCCGTTGTGCCTGAGCATCTGATAACCAAGAACACGCAGTATCACATCAATCCTACGGGACGCTTCGTTATTGGTGGACCGCATGGAGATACTGGTCTTACCGGTAGAAAGATCATCGTCGACACCTATGGTGGACGTGCTCCTCATGGCGGCGGTGCCTTCTCAGGCAAGGATCCGACGAAGGTCGACCGTTCTGCCGCATATGCTGCACGTCACCTTGCAAAGAACCTCGTGGCTGCTGGCGTAGCCAAGGAATGCACCATCCAGCTTGCCTATGCCATAGGCGTTGCAGAGCCAGTATCAATCCTGGTCAACACCAATGGTACTTCCGCAGTAAAGGATGCAGAAATCGCCAACTACATCAGTGCCAACATCGATCTTACGCCGGTAGGCATCATCAACAGACTCAACCTCCGCAGACCAATCTATCGTCCATCGGCTGCATACGGACACTTCGGACGCAACCAGTTCCCATGGGAGCACCTGGATCTGGTTGATCTCTTTTCTAACGCACTTACCTAACAAGCACCTATGGCAACGTCAACAAAACGACCATCTGGCAAGTCGGCCACCAACGGCAACAAGAATGGTAGCAAGACAACTACCTCCACCCGTGTGGCTCCACCAGCAACATCGGTAATCATCAGCGGACGTACTCCGCAACAAAAACACCGCCCAACTCCGAAGCGCGTAAACGACGGCACCGTCAACTATCGTGCTTACCAGTATGCCGTGAAGGATCTCTCACTTTCCGATTGGGGTCGACGCGAGATCGAGCTAGCCGAAGCAGAAATGCCAGGACTCATGGCCCTCCGCGAAGAGTACAAGGGCAAGAAGCCATTGAAGGGGGCTAGGATTGCAGGGTGTTTGCACATGACAATCCAGACGGCCGTACTTATCGAAACCTTGGTTGACCTTGGCGCTCGCGTACAATGGTCAAGCTGCAACATCTTTAGCACTCAGGATCACGCTGCTGCTGCCATTGCTCGCGCCGGCGTACCGGTGTTTGCCTGGAAAGGCATGTCAGCCGAAGAGTTTGATTGGTGTATCGAACAAACCTTGTTCTTTGGTAAGGACAAGGAGCCACTCAACATGATCCTCGATGATGGCGGTGACCTCACCAACATGGTTCTCGACGAGTTCCCTGCTCTGGTTGACGGTATCCGTGGTCTGAGCGAAGAAACCACAACAGGTGTTCATCGCTTGTACGAACGCGTTAAGAATGGCACACTGCCGATTCCTGCTATCAATGTGAACGACTCGGTTACCAAGAGCAAGTTCGACAACAAGTATGGCTGCAAGGAATCGTTGGTTGACGCTATCCGCCGCGCTACCGATATCATGATGGCCGGCAAGGTTGCGGTAGTAGCTGGGTATGGCGACGTAGGCAAGGGCTCCGCTGCATCTCTTCGAGGTGCTGGTGTACGCGTGATCGTCACCGAGATCGATCCAATCTGCGCACTCCAAGCTGCAATGGATGGCTACGAAGTGAAGAAGATGAAGGATGCTGTGCGCGAAGCCGACATCATTGTTACTGCCACCGGAAATCGCGACGTGGTTACGGGCGAACACTTCTTGAAGATGAAGGACAAGGCCATCGTCTGCAACATTGGTCACTTCGACAACGAAATCGATGTTGCCTGGCTGAACAAGCATTATGGCAAGACCAAGCTCGAGATCAAGCCACAAGTAGACAAGTACACGGTAGAAGGTTCAGACATCATCCTTCTTGCCGAGGGACGCTTGGTAAACCTTGGTTGCGCCATGGGTCACCCAAGCTTCGTCATGAGCAATAGCTTTACGAATCAGACTCTAGCCCAATTGGAGTTGTGGACGCGTCATCGCTCCTACAAGAATCAGGTTTACGTACTACCTAAGCACTTGGACGAGAAGGTAGCACGCCTGCACCTGAAGAAGATTGGCGTTGAACTCGACAAGCTCACCGAAGATCAGGCTGAGTACATTGGCGTCACGACCAAGGGTCCATACAAGCCAGATTACTATCGCTATTGATGTTCTACTGCACAGGCCAGCTGATGCTGGTAGTGCTTGAGAGTCAAGACTTCACGCAAACAACAGAGACCGAAAACAAAAGGGTTGGCATCGTGCCAACCCTTTTTACGTTCTACAGATGAGTTGTTGTCTTCAGTACATCAGTGTTCGCTTGCTAACTCTATCAAGCATGCAGCACCACACCAAACCTTATACGTCCAGGTTCTTCACGTACTGTGCGTTGCGCTCGATAAAGGCCCTGCGTGGCTCTACGGCCTCGCCCATCAAGGTTTCGAACACCTGACTTGCTTCGGCAGCGTTTTCGATGGTTACCTGGAGCAGTGTGCGCGTTTCCGGATTCATGGTTGTTGACCAGAGTTGTTCTGGATTCATTTCGCCAAGACCTTTAAATCGCGAAATGGTAATGCCATCTACCGTTGCACCTTCTTCGGGAATCTCAGTTACTTCTTCTTCCTCCTCGACTTTCTTTGAACGTGCCGACTTTCGATCTGCCTTCTCCTTGCGAATGCGCTCGATGATCTCGTCGCGCTCTGCATCGTCGAATGCATATTGTTCCGACTTGCCCTTCTTGACCTTGTACAACGGCGGCTGAGCAATGTAGAGCTTGCCGTCGTTAATAAGGTCAGGCATGTGCTTGAAGAACAACGTCAGCAAGAGCGTTCGAATATGCGATCCATCCACATCAGCGTCGGCCATGAGAATGATCTTGCCATACCGTGCCTTGGCTGAGTCAAAGTCGTCACCAAAGCCAGCACCGATGGCGGTGAAGATGGTGCGGACCTCTTCGTTCTCGAGCACCTTGGTAAGGCGTGCCTTGTGGACGTTGAGAATCTTGCCCTTCAGTGGTAGAATGGCCTGGAATCGTCGGTCGCGTCCCTGCTTTGCAGAACCACCTGCTGAGTCGCCCTCGACGAGGAAGATCTCTGTGTCTTCTGGTGTACGCATCGAGCAATCGGCAAGCTTGCCAGGCAGGGTGCCACCATCAAGTGCATTCTTCCTACGGATGAGGTCTTTGGCCTTACGTGCAGCAGCTCGCGCCTCCGATGCTTGGACGGCTTTTTCGATGATGTGCTTTGCTGCACCAGGATTCTCGTCCAAACGCTTGGCCAGTTCTTCGTTCACGATCTGCCGTACGATACCATCCACCTCGCCATTACCAAGCTTGGTCTTGGTCTGCCCTTCAAACTGCGGCTCGGCAACCTTCACGCTGATCACAGCAGTAAGGCCTTCCTTAAAGTCTTCCCCAGTTAGACTGGTGTCCTTCTTGAGCAGGTTGTTGGAGCTAGCGTAGGAGTTTAGAGTACGAGTTAGTGCCGACCTAAAACCCGACACGTGCGTACCACCCTCGACGGTGTTGATGTTGTTCACATAGGAGAGCAGAAGCTCACTGTAGCTGTTGTTGTACTCAAGGCACACGTCAACCTGCGTTTCGATGCCGGCTTCGTTCGTAAACGAACCCTTCATCACCAGTGGCTTGGTAATGGCCGTGCTTGATGAGTCAAGGTAGCGTACGAAGTCTACCAAGCCCCCTCTAAATGCAAACGTTTCCTTCTGACCGTCACGTTCATCATAAAGGTGAATGGTGACGTCGGGATTCAGGAATGCTAATTCACGCAACCGGTCAGCCACCTTCTCAAATCGGAATACCACAGTCTTGAAGATGGTCTCATCTGGCCAGAAGCGTACCTGGGTTCCTGTTTTCTTGCTTGACCCGATCTCCGAAACTGGTCCCTCTGGCTTG
Organism: Bradyrhizobiaceae bacterium; assembly: GCA_024103135.1. Taxonomy (GTDB): domain Bacteria; phylum Bacteroidota; class Ignavibacteria; order Kapaibacteriales; family Kapaibacteriaceae; genus OLB6. Next base: position 10,233 of record JAGFIZ010000101.1, read on the forward strand.
CCCTGATGGTAGATCTGTTTGAAGATCTTTCCTTCGCGTTCGACAACTGCTTCGAGCGTCGTACTCAAGGCATTTACGCAACTCACCCCTACACCGTGCAAGCCGCCCGAAACCTTGTAGGTGTTCTTGTCGAACTTGCCGCCGGCATGCAGGGTACACATGACCACTTCCAGCGTGCTGATTTTCTTTACTGGGTGTGGACCAGTCGGAATGCCCCGTCCATCGTCGCTTACACTACACGATCCATCGCTGTGCAAGGTAATGGTGATGTTCCGAGCATAGCCAGCCAGTGCTTCGTCGATCGAGTTGTCTACCACCTCTTGAATCAAGTGGTGCAAGCCCCGTTCACCAACGTCACCAATGTACATGGCTGGTCGCTTTCGAACTGCTTCCAGTCCTTCAAGAACCTTAATACTGTCTTCGGTATAACCCGTCTGCTGTGTACTCACGTAAGTCCTTTCTACATCAATCGCAGTTCTTTGATTGCATCGTTACCGATGCGCTCATTCATCTGAAGACGAAGCTCTTCCTTGCGTAGGGTAAGCTCCATCCTCCATGTTGGTTCGGAAATGTGGATTCGCAATACGCCACCGTCGAAGCTGCGAACCGTGGAAATAGTTGCAACGCGTTTACCTACAACCTGCGCCCAAATTCTGGGTAGCTGTTCGCGTAACAGGGCGGACTCCAAGCCATACTGCTTGACTACCCCACTCAACAGGTCGGTCAGAGGTTTGCTCATGCCACGGCCTTCATGGTTGCAGTACCATCGCCCACAACGTCGTCCGGAACCGTGATGCACACAACATCAGAAGCACCGTGATCTACAGCATGCCTATACACGCCATCACCATCGGTGGTGGTGATGATGCACTGCAGTCCCAGATGGACGATGCGTGCAAGGACGCTGCTGGCGCGACTAGCGTCAAGCTCGCTGAAGACGTCGTCCAACAACACGATCGGTCGTTCACGACGCTTCTGTTGCATCAGCTGGGACTCTGCAAGCTTGAGTGCGACAAGGAGCGACTTGTGCTGTCCCTGCGATGCATGCTCCCTTGCTAAACGTCCATTGAGCGTGAACTCGACTTCGTCCTTCTGCGGACCAAACATCGTGCGCTCGCGAATGCGTTCAACTTGTGCCAACCGCAATGCTGTTTGTTGCAACTGCTCACGGATCGGCGTGGGATCATCAAGGTTCACGGCATCGGGCTGATACTGAATGCGCAGTTCTTCCTTGCTTCCCGATACACTGGCATACTCAGCTTGTACAAGCGGCCACAACTCTTCGAGAAAGGCCTGACGTTTTTCGATGAGTGTTGCGCTAACGTCGATAAACGACTGGAGCAATACCTCGTCCAACTCCGTCGTCGACGGAATCTCTCTTGCCAGGACAGCATTCCGCTGCTTGAGCAGACGCTTGTGCTCATAGAGTAGCTCGGTAACGCGCTTTGATGACTGCGCCATCAAGCCGTCGATAAACGATCGACGCTCGCTCGGCCCGCCAGACGTAATGGACTTGTGATCGGGCGACAAGGCAACAACAGGCAACGCACCGATCAAATCCTTGGCCGATGCATTGTCCACCTGACTCGTCGTAATCCTCTTCCGCTGCCCGTCGCGCAACTCCACCGCAGCATGATATCGCGTACCTAGGTCTGACCGTGCGTCAATGGCCAGACGCGAAACCATAGCCCCCTCCCTGATGAGCGAGGAATCGGGCACAGGAACAAACGTCCGTGCCAATGCACACGTATGGACGGTCTCGAGTAAGGACGTCTTACCAGAACCATTGGGACCGCTGAGTATCGTAACGCTACCAGCACAGTCCAAGTGGGCAAACTCATGACACCGCACATTGACTGCGGTCACGCTCAAAAGGTACATTGGGACAAGGTGTTCACTAAATCTTGACAGGCATTACAAGCATGAGCAGACCGCTATCTGCGCCGCCTGGCGTGATGAGTACGGCGCGAACCGACGTTGAAAACGTCATACGAATGTTCAAATCCGGATCATCATCGGTTGTAATGTTCTTGATTGCTTCTTCAAGGAAACGGTAGTTAAAACCAATTTCGAAGTCCGAATGTGTAAACTCACATGGAATGGTTTCCGTTCCCTTGCCGCCCGATTCTTCGTCCTCCGAGTGAACGTTTGCCTCGTGCTCATTGAGCTTAAACCGAACGTGACGAGTATTCGTGTTGGCAAACAGACTTACGCGCTTGATTGCCGAGAGCACTTCGCGTTGGTGGACGGTGAGCGTCTTATCGTTATCCGTAGGAATAACGTTCTGGTATGGTGGGTACTTCTCGTCGATAATCCGCGTCGTGATCATCAACGCCCCGATGGTAAACCGAGCGTGTGTGCGCGATACTTCCATCGTCACATCGGACTCGACCTTACGCAACAGCTCTACTGTTCTTGCGGGGACGATTACCTCCAGACCCTCTGGGAATGGCGATCCTTCCGGTGCTGCAATCGTAACTCTCGACAGACGAAAACCATCGGTAGCCACGGCCGTAGCGCCCTTACCGTCGAATTGGAAGAAGACGCCTGTCATACTTGGCCGGTACTCTTCGGTGCTCACGGCAAAGACCGTCTTATTGGCCATGCGCGACATGTTTTCACGTGACAGCGAGGCAACCTTCGACTCTGGGAATGGTGGTATCGTAGGAAACTCCGATGCGTCCAGACCCTTCATTTCGAACGAGCCCGTTGGTGTGCGTACGCTCACCAACGAGGCATTGCTTACACTTACCGTAATCGTTCCAGCAGTGCCAAGCTCCTTCACAAGATCATTAAACTGTCTGGCAGGAATGAGCACACTACCGTTACCTTCACCACTTACTTGTACCGTCAGCGAAATGGTAATCTCTTGGTCCGTAGCAGTGCAGGTAAGGGAGTTATCCTCCAGCGACGCATGTAGGTGCTCCAGCACTGGCATGGTAGACTTGGCAGGAATTGCTGGTAAAACCTTTTGGAGGGCCTTTTGTAGGTCCGTTAGCGCAACCGTGAACTGCATATGCTTTTATTAGGTGTGATGACCAAAAGAAAACAGGATATCGCCAAGTAACGAGTGCGAAATCGCTAATTTGAACGTCGAAACTACGAAACCACACATGACCGTACAACGTGAAGCGGGGCACCAATGATCACCCCGTATGGACGCGACAACGCATTTCTGATGCTCGGCATCGCTAGCTGTCTTATTCTCGTGGCCTTTACGCCAGTTCCAATGTTCATTGGATGGGTAACAGGCTGTGTAGGACTTGTCCTAGCGGCCTTTACCTTCTGGTTTTTCCGCGATTCGGAGCGCCCGCTTCTCCCGCAGGCACAGGCCGACGCGTCGTTGGTGATGGCACCGGCAGATGGACAAGTAACGGAGGTTGTGGCGTTGGCCCATCATGCCGACGTAGGCGGACCGGCCACGCAGGTCAGCATCTTCCTTAGTCCGCTTAATCTCCACGTCAACCGCTACCCCGCTTCGGGCATCATCACCAGTGTTCGGTATTTCCCCGGCAAGTACCTCATGGCCTTTCATCCCAAGGCAAGTGAGGAGAATGAACGCTCGGAGTTCGTGCTTCAGACTGCCCATGGTCCACTTGTCTTCAGACAGATCACCGGCTTTCTTGCACGAAGGGTTGTGTACAAGGTCAGTGAGGGGGCTAAGGTTTCGGTGGGCACTCGTTTTGGCATGATGAAGTTCGGCTCTCGTATGGACATCGTGTTGCCGGCAACGGCCAGCATTGCCGTTTCAGTCGGACAGAAGGTCGTGAGTGCAGCCACCATCATTGCCCAGCTTCAAGCGGAGCGTGCTGCGTGAGAGTCACCCGGTCGATCGTTCCCAACCTCTTTACTCTTGCTAATCTCTTTTGCGGGTTTGCAGCCATCGTCACCATGGTCGAGGGCTTCACCATGGGCGAGCCCCTTTCCGAGCAGACGCTGCAGCGAGCAACGATGTTCATCATCCTCGCTGGTGTCTTTGACATGCTTGACGGCGTCATTGCCCGACTTGTACGTAGCACGAGTGAGTTTGGCGTGGAACTCGATTCGCTCTGCGATGTGGTAAGCTTTGGCGTTGCACCAAGCGTCATGTTATGGGCATCGTTCTTCCATCAGTGGTTGAACTGGGGATTGCTTCTTGCTTCGCTGCCCGCCCTTGCAGCCGTCCTCCGGCTGGCTCGCTTTAACGTGCAGCTTACCTCGATGGAAGACAAGGTGTACTTCCGAGGCATGCCCGTACCGGCGGCAGCACTTACGCTGGTTTCGTACCTGTTGTTTGTAGACAGGGCAGACTTCATGTCGGCCGACTGGCGTGCTGCAGCAATGACCATTGTGGTGATTGCCGTTGCTGGCGCCATGGTGAGTACGATTAAGTACGACAATCTGCCTCGGCCAACCATTGCGGCATTCCGCCGTAGGCCTGTGGTTTTTGTGGTAAGTTTGATTGCTTTGTTGCTGTCTGTTGCAACCCAAGGCCTGGCCATTTTCCCCTTCATGGCATTGTACCTGATTGTGGGAGCGGTGCGGCATCTCTTTCAGAAGTGGGATCACTCAGCCGACGAAGTCGACACACTAGAGGAACCAGATCCAGATCCGTTTTCGATGTAACCCATGAAACACTATCTCGCACAGGTAACCATCACGTTGCGCACCTCGATCCTTGACGTCCAAGGCAAGACTGTCGAGCATGCATTGCACGCCCTGCACATGCCCTCGATGTCGAACGTCCGCATCGGCAAGCACATCCAGATCAACGTTCACGCACCTGATGCCGAAACTGCCAAGGAACAGGTAGAGACGGCCTGCATGAAGTTGCTGGCTAACCCGATCATGGAAGACTACTCGGTTACGATTACCGAGCTTGCCGGAGCAATGGCATGAGAGTAGGCGTTGTCACATTCCCCGGATCAAACTGCGATGCCGATGCACGCTATGCGTCGGAATACACCAATGCGCTGTTCGATGCACAGGGACAAGTGTTCAGGGTTTGGCATAAGGACAGTCAACTTCCTGCCGACCTAGACCTTGTGATCCTCCCAGGCGGTTTTTCCTATGGTGACTACTTGCGAACCGGTGCCATTGCGCGCTTCTCGCCAATCATGGAACAGGTAATACAGTTTGCCAATGGCGGCGGCTATGTGATGGGCATTTGCAATGGATTTCAGATCCTATGTGAGTGCGGACTCCTCCCTGGCGCATTGATTCGCAATACGAATCTGCGGTTTGTGTGTAAGGACGTCTACCTGCGCACCGAACGTACGGATACGGCCTTTACCTGCAGTCTTGCATCGGATACTCCAACACGTCTGCTTCGAATTCCCATCGCACACGGCGAGGGTCGGTATACTGCTCCGCCGGAGATGCTTGATGAGTTGGAAGGGAACAACCAGGTGTTGTTTCGGTATGTCGATGCCAGCGGACAGCTGACGCCACAAGCCAACCCCAACGGTAGCGAACGCAACATTGCAGGGATCATCAACAAGACTGGTAACGTGATGGGAATGATGCCCCATCCAGAACGTGCCATCGAGTCAGCCATCGGTTCCGATGATGGTGCTGTAGTGTTCACTAGTCTCGCACAAACCATTGCATCAGGTTCCCAGCTTATTACGTCAGAATCTTAATTTTTTGGAGGCGTTATGCCATTTGGTCTTGGAGCCCCCGAGCTCTTGTTAATTGTCCTCATTATCGTTGTTCTCTTCGGCGCCCGCCGCATCCCCGAACTCATGCGTGGTCTTGGCTCTGGAATCAAGGAGTTTAAGAAGGCAGCAAGCGGACAAGACGAGGCTACCGACAAAGCAAGCTCAACCGACAGCAAGTAAGAACCACCATGTTTGATGTAGGCGGCGGAGAGTTACTACTCATCCTGCTTGTTGTGCTATTGCTCTTTGGTCCAAAGAGTCTGCCCGACCTTGCCCGCTCCGTTGGTAAGGGGCTAAGGCAGGTGCGTAAGGCACAGGAAGATCTCACCCAACAGATCAGAGACATCAGTGCCGATGTCGAGAAGCCTGTTGCCAAGGTTACGTCAGAGATCAATCAGGCAATCACTGCAAGGCCAGCAACATCAACAACACCACGTTCGAGCACGACAGACTCGAACATCGATAGCTCTACACCGTCAGACACACCATCCAAGCCGGAATGACCTACGCCGAAGACAGACTTCGATACACGCAAGGAACCACCAGCGTTGTTGAGCGTGTTAGCGAATGCCTTAAGCGCATCGAAACATCTACGCACAACGCCTACCTGCAGGTGTTGGCTGATGAAGCCCTGAAGCAAGCACAAGAGTCCGACGAACGCTTTGCAAGCGGACTGGCACGTCCGCTCGAAGGGATGATCGTTGCCGTGAAGGACAACATCTCCCTCAAGGGTGCGCGGCTGACGTGTGCGTCGCGCATGCTGGAGACCTTCGAACCAGTCTTCGATGCAACGGTAATCGAACGTCTGCGCGATGCCGGTGCGGTGTTCATTGGCAAGACGAACATGGACGAGTTTGCCATGGGGTCGAGCAATGAGACCAGTGCCTTCGGTAACGTTCATCATCCTACGCACCCTGGAAAGGTACCTGGCGGATCGAGTGGAGGATCGGCGGTTGCCGTGGCTGCATCTACGTGTCACGTAGCGCTTGGGAGCGACACTGGCGGCTCGGTCCGGCAGCCAGCGGCTTTCTGTGGCGTCTATGGTCTAAAGCCCTCCTACGGTGCCGTGAGTCGCTATGGTCTTGTGGCCTTTGCGTCCTCTCTCGATCAGATTGGCGTCTTCGCCAACTCCGCCGCCGATGCAGCAGCAGTGATGGAGGTAATTGGCGGACATGATCCGATGGACAGCACGTCGTGCCAGGAGCCCCTTCCCGCTGCACGCAGTACAAACGGTCCGCGCAAGATCGGACGGATTGGCTCAGCCCTTCTTAAAGACTGCTCCGAATCGGTTGTCCAAGCCTACGAGCAGTATTGTGAGCGCCTCATCAACGCTGGCTGTACGGTAGTTGAAATCGAGCTACCGGCATCCGAGGTATGGATACCCACGTACTTCATTCTTGCCACGGCAGAAGCATCCAGCAACCTTGCCCGATTTGATGGTGTGCGGTATGGCTTGCGCGTTCAAGGCAGCGCAGACGGCGAGGTCGACATGATTACGGCCACGCGTAGTGCTGGGTTTGGAACGGAAGTAAAACGACGCATCATGCTTGGCACCTACGTGCTGTCGTCTGGCTACCATGACGCCTACTACGTCACCGCACAAAAAGCTCGGAGGGTTATCGCCGATGGATACACCAAGGTATTCGAGCAGGTGGACCTTCTAGTCATGCCGACCACGCCGACGCCGGCCTTTGATTTTGCAGCCAACGTCGACCCCGTTCAGATGTGGCTAAGCGACCTTTTCACCGTAAGTGCCAACATTGCCGGGATACCGGCAATGAGCATCCCCGTTGGTTTGGATGCAAACGGACTACCAATTGGCATACAGGTGCAGGCCCCCATGTTTGCCGATGCCGACATGTTGGCCTGGGCTGACGGTCAGTCCAACGCAACACCGTAGTCGCGTCACCCACAGTCACGTAATTCATAGCCCCCTACCAGAGGGCCTAACTAGAGCCTGCTAGAGCTTGTTAGAGCCTGTTAGGGCTTGTCAGGCCTTCCCCTGGATAAAGTGGATTGGCACTTCGATCCTGTCGTTCAGCGACAGTTTGACCGGACAGGTGATTACCGCATTCGTAAGGATTTTCATTTCCTTATCGTCGAAGCTGCGATTGAGTTTGATCTCGACCGTTAGCCGTCCTACGCGCCGTAGCGGATCGGCCACCATTTCCTTACGCACCGTGACCTGGGTGCCGCGCATATCCCATTCATGTCGATTCCCTGCCAGGCCCAGGTAGGTGAGCATACACGATCCCAGGGCCGTAGCCAGCAGGTCGGTCGGTGAAAAGTGCTCACCCTTCCCGTGATTGTCGACAGGTGCGTCGGTGGTGACTTCAGAGCCAGACGGACCATGTTTGGCGGTACTCCGCAGGTCGCCATCATACGTCAACACAATCTCTACCATGGTTCACTCCAATTTGGTTCCGTAAATTCGTAGTCTTCACTCAACAGGACAAGAGTACATGAGCGTTTTAGTCAATAAAAAATCGCGAATTATCGTACAGGGCATCACCGGCGGCGAGGGAACGTTCCACGCATCGCAGATGTTGGAGTACGGTTCAAATGTAGTAGGCGGGGTTACCCCAGGAAAGGGTGGCACCATGTATAGCGGTAAGGGCGAAGACATCTTCACCCGTCCGGTACCAGTGTTCAACACCGTTGCCGATGCCGTTGCCGAAACAAGCGCTGACGTTTCCATCATCTTTGTTCCAGCAGCGTTCGCTGCCGATGCCATTCTAGAGGCTTTGGATGCAGGAATCAAGGTCATCGTATGCATTACCGAAGGTATCCCAGTTCGTGATATGATTCCAGTGAAGGCAGCGCTTGCAAAGTCGGACGCCGTCCTCATCGGACCAAACTGTCCTGGCATCATCACGCCAGGTGAAGCGAAGATCGGCATTATGCCGGGATTCATCTTCTCGCGCGGACCCGTCGGCCTGGTTTCCCGTTCTGGCACACTCACGTATGAAGCCGTAAAGCAGCTCACGGATGTTGGCTTAGGACAGAGCACCTGTATCGGTATTGGTGGTGACCCGATCATTGGCACACAGTTCATTGATGCCATCAAGTACTTCAATGCCGACCCAGAAACCAAGGCCATCGTGATGATCGGCGAGATTGGTGGCTCTGCAGAAGAAGAAGCTGCACTGTACATCAAGGAACACGTTACCAAGCCCGTTGTTGGCTTTATCGCCGGACGTACTGCGCCTCCAGGACGCCGTATGGGTCATGCTGGCGCCATCATCTCTGGTGGCAAGGGCACAGCAGAAGACAAGATCAAGACCATGCAAGAGTGTGGCATCACGGTTGCCGAATCACCAGCGACTATCGGTGCAACAATGAAGGCCTTGCTCAATGGCTCTGCAGCACCCAAAAGTGCATCAAAGAGTGCGTCAAAGCCAGCAGCTAAACCAGCGGCAAAGAAGCCAGCAGCAAAGAAAACTGCCAAGAAGAAGTAATCGGCAGTGCTATGCCCAGGTAGTGCACTGACTGGTTGACCATACATCGAACAATTACTCACCATTTACATCCCCAATGGAACGTACACTCTGTATTATCAAGCCCGATGCAGTTCGCAACAAGAACATTGGCAACATCGTTGCCATGATTCAAGAAGCTGGCTTCAAGATTCTGGGTCTCAAGCAAATCACCATTTCTCAGGCCGTCGCCGGTGAGTTCTACGCCGTGCACAAGGAGCGTCCATTCTACGGCGAACTCGTGTCCTTTATGAGCAGCGGACCAATCGTCCCGATCGCTCTCGAGAAGGCCAATGCCGTTGCCGACTGGCGTGCACTGATTGGTGCTACCGACCCTGCCGAAGCCGCAGAAGGAACCGTACGCAAGCGCTATGCTACCAGCAAAGGCGAGAATGCCGTGCACGGATCTGACTCCGTCGAGAACGGCCGCATCGAGGTTGGGTTCTTCTTTGCAGAAAGCGAACTCGTCTAACTGTCGACCTACACTGCGAAACGTCAGCACACGTTAATTGTCTATACTGCGAGGGCGGTTTCACCGCCCTCGCACTGTTTATAGCAATGTTGGTAAATTCAAGCCAGTTACATGACAAAACTCTCAACTCCCCTGGTCGGGCTCATCTGCTTGGCCTGCCTAATTGGACCTCAGTCACTCGTCGCACAACAGCACGAAACGCAAGCGACTAGTAGTGGTGCAGGACGGATGTATCGTCTTGAAACGAAATACACGGCTGGTGTGGCGCAGAACTATGTGCTGAAGGAAGTGTGTCACGTAGTTCGCACACATAGCGACAGTTCGAAGAAAACGTATGACAGAGAGGTCACCCACTACCTCACCATCCGCACCATCGAAAGCATCAACGGCTTGTCGAAGGTTGTTGCGAATCTGGATTCCGTCACCTACCATTTCTCAGGCGACAACGGCGTAGTCGAGTATGACAGTCAGAAGGATATCACGCCAAAGACATTTCCAGACCTGAATGCCTACATCGGTCCGCTTAACCGTACGTTTACAATGACGGTCAACAGTTATGGCGAGGTGAACAAGATCGAAGGTGACGACATTGACTTCTGGCGCGACTACATCCGCGAGAACAGTCCAGACCTTGATTCCATCACGACCTTTCTGTGGGAAGAATCGTTGTCGGACGACAACCTGAAGCACATGGCTGATATCCAGAAGCGCATGGTGCCGGGTCTAAAGGTAGGCGTCGACTCCACATGGAAGTACGATCTTGCACTTCGTGTGAATGGTGTGATGTTCAACAGCCCTGTGACTGGAAAGTTTGCTCAGAATACTGGCGGACTATACGTGATCACCACATCCGATACGGTCCGCGCGCAACCACAGACCATTCGCACACAAGGAATACCCGCACTCAGTCAACTCCAGACAGGCTGGGCTGCAGTCAACAACGAACTCACTCTCCGCAACACCGGCGTAATCGAAGAACTAACCATGAAGGTACAAGCATGGTATAGGGCTAAGGTTCAGATGGAAGTCTACACCGAAGATGTAAACGCCACTTATACATGGAAGCTAACCGGACAATATCAATGGTAACACGCCACACTCTTATTCTCCTAGTTGCACTTGCTGCAATTGCCTGCAACAACACAGCCGAAAACAAGCCAGAAGAATTAGCCGAAACCAAAGCCAATACCGTTGGCGTTTCTGCAGCAGAACTTAACAAGGGTACGGAAGTCCCCTTGGCCGACATCACGTTCGACTCGCTAAAGCTGCACTTGAAAAAAGGTGATCGTCTTGCCTATCTAGTGAAGATGGTTACCAAGATGCGGCAAGATTCAAATCAGCTGGATAAGGACGAAACAATTCTTATTCACCAACATGTGACCGAGGTTGCGGCAAATGGTGACGCAACAATCGATACTCGCTACAAGAGCATGAACATCAAGGTCAAGCTCCAGAACGCCGTCACCGGAGAGCAGATTGCCGAGAACTCTTTCGACAGTAAGGACACGGCCGATCTAAAGAGTCCGCAGACTCAACAATTTGCCGTCATGCTCGACACTCCATTTTTCCTGACCGTTACCCCTCAGGCCACAGTCAAGAACATTGCTGGCGTCGAAGCTATCTCGCGCAAGGTGCTAGCAAATGCACCGGCAGGCGCTAACGTTCCCAAGCCATCACCAGAAGAGATGGGTCAGCTTACCAACATGATCCGCGAAACACTCATTGCTGGTTATGTTGCTACAACCATGGCCCCGCTACCAGAAGGCGCAATGAACAAGGATGGTACATGGGCGCGGACACAAACAACACAACTGAACCCGGCAATGTCGAGCGTTTCGACTACAACCTTCTCTGTAAAAAACGTACGAAACATCAACGGTCATCGTATCGCCACGATCAACGGTGTAGTGAAGGGCGAGATCAAGCTAAACGCTATACCTCAAGGTGTGCAAGCACCCAAGATCAAGCTTACTACGGCTTCGATCGAAGGTACATCCGAGGTCGTGCTTGATCTTGATACCGGCGTGCTCATCAGCAACAAGGGCAATGCCGTTTCGGTTGTTGACGGAACAATCGGCATGCCTGCCGGCCCTGCAAGGGATATCCATCAGCGCCAAGAACTAGTTATGGACACTCAACTACAGCCATAGTATGACGCGCCGCAAGGTTGATCTCCGAAAGGTATTTCTACCCAGCGACAGTATCGCTTTTATAGTGATCATCATGGGACTGTTCATTGCACTGTTCCTTGACGAGATGGCCGTGCGACTTATCGGCGTATGTATTGCTGTTCTTGGTGGCGTAGCACTGTTCATGATGGTGTCGCCACGTCTGTCCGACGTGTCGATGCCACGTCCACCACGTCCTACGGAGAGCCCAAGCTTCATGTCGCAGACTACCAACGAAGGTGGGCAGACGCGACAGGTATTCGATAGCAAGGCCTACAAGGAGACGTTTGGTCTGGTTGACCAGAATGCAGAAGGCCAGCTCGACGAGAACCAGATAGAGCTCTTTCCCGAGCTCATGGATAGTTCCGCTGACCCACCACAACGAACACTGGCTACGTTGCGATCCGAAGAGCGCATTCCAGACGTTGAGTTTGCAGATGGACAGAGTTCCGTCCGCGTTGTAGGAGTTCGCTCAAAGCCACGCACCGCTCAAGCTCCAGCGCTTGCCATAGCGAGTCGACTTAAAAAGCCCCCGGTACAACTGCACTCAAGGCTTGCCGACGAAAGCCCTACAGGTACAACGCCCCCTGCCGCAAGCCCTGACCTTGTGATCACGAGCAAGGTCACCAACGAAATTCAGATTAGCGACGAAGTCATCGTCAGACCGAAGGGGGCTCAGTCACCTGTAGCCACCAGTAGCGAAGAGCCACAAGCACAACAACCGACTGTAGCGATCAAACAACCGGCTGAAGCCAACGTTCCGCCAAGTACGTCAGGTACGCCTAGTACGCCGGAGTCCGAGGTTCACGATGCCATTCCACGGAAGCCAATCCGCGTATCACATGTGATGGTGGATGACGGCGAAGAGATGGAAGCGTCCGACGAGCCACGGAAGGAATTCGACTACCTGCTCAACCGTGTGCTCATGGTCATCAGATCGGCAACGAGTGCTCGCACTGCTGCATTCTTCTGGTTCAACAAGGACAAGCAGCAATTGGTATTGGAAGCAAAGATTTCGGATGCATCAGAGCAACTCACAGAAGAGCGTAAGCTTCCTATCGGCAAGGACGTGGTAAGCCAGATTGCTCTCGAGGGAATGCCACAAATCGTTAGCGAGATTACTCCCTATGCAGAGTTGGACCTGCTTCCCTACTACACTGCCAATGCTGGTACGGTGAGCTTTGTTGGCGTACCGGTGTACTTCAAGGGCAGTGTTGTTGGCGTGCTATGTGCCGACACGATGGAACGCAATGCCTATTCCGATGTTACGGTTGGCTTCTTTGGAAACTTTACCAAGCTCATCAGCGGACTGGTCTTCAGCTACACGAGCAAGTTCGAGCTACAGCAGAATAGCAGAACGTTAGAGGCCATTCAGCAGTTCAGAAGCAGTGTTGCAGAGAAGGAACCAACGATCGATTCCGTGCTACGGAGTCTGTTTGATGTTGTAATCAAACTGATGGACATCAGTACGATTGGTGCCTGTGCTTACGATGCTGAATTGCGGGTATGGACGATTCGCAATGTGAAAAGCGTCATCCCAGAATATGCAGAGTTGATTGGCGCCCCAGTTGACCTTGAGCGTGCCATCGTTGGAGAGTGTATTCGCAACGGCGAGCCCATCGCCTTGAGCGCTGAAGAAAATGATATTCGTTTAACGCCATCCGAACCACTGTTGGAGCTTACCCAGTTCGTTGCTCTACCAATGCGCTCACTCCTGCACACCCACGGTGCACTGTTTGTCGAGAACCACCAGGGTACGATTACGAATCAAGACGTGTCGACCCTTGAGCTACTGGCCGACCTTGCTGGTGAAATGATCGCAGGTATCAGAGAACAAGCACGTGAACACGTAAGTGCGCAGGCCGTACAACAGCCCGTGGTAGAGAATGCTGCCGCTGAGCCAACACTGTCCGACGAAGAGCAGTTCTTTGTACGACTGCGTGAAGAGGTGGCCCGGGCTCATGATTATTCGACTCCGTTTACACTGTGTTACGTGTGCATTGATGCCTTGGTAGGTGCCAGCAAGGACGATGCGCCACACGTCCTCCATGCTTTCACTCAATGGCTTGTTCAGCGCATCCACGACCAACTACGGGAGTATGATGCTGTTGCAGTGTTGAGTGACGACACCATTGGCGTTGCGCTTGTGGCGAATTCGGCAAGAGAGACGGAGTACTGGGCCGAGAGTCTGCGTAGAGAGGTTGCCAAGACATCCCTGGAAGTTGTCGGCAAGCAATGGTCGGCAACGGTAAGCATTGGCATTGCCCAGCTTGCAGCTCCCGACACCTGGCAGGTGTTGTTGGAGAATACACAAACGGCATTGGATATCAGCAGCCGCAACAAGAACAAGGTTACGGTGTACAGCTAAACGCGACTATCACTGGACAGTGGTCGCTTACCCTACTGGCATCGGCAGTACTCAAGTAGTCGTGCATGTTTTCCATCCGCGCACTCCCTGGAATCATACGTGCAGCAGCTGTTGGCGATGCTAGCACGTGATCAATCGTTGTCCACTTTGGATTGGCACAGCTGCGCATATCTGCGTTGAGGAACTTCATAGTGCTTGATGTAAGAGCCTCAAGCGTGGGATTGTTACGTCGACCAGGGAAGTCGTTAAAGTCACCCGTCACTATCACATCAGTTTCCTTACCATCAGCAATCACTGAGTCGGCAAAATGCCGAATCACCTGTGCCTGTCGTGTTCGCCACGCTCTACTTTCGTCCATCATGGCTGGCGTACTGTCGTACCGCGAGGTACTCTTAAGGTGAACACATAGCTGTATCCAACTAAAAGCGCCCTTTGAACATTCTACGATCAGGCCTGGACGAAGTCGGTCCGGCCTGTCCAATTGCAAGGGGAGGTACTCGCCAACAACCTTGACGTTAACGCCCTTGCGGTAGACCACTCCAACGCGTTGCTTGCCAGAGCCGTTGCCAACTACACCCTCGTAGTCATCCAGATATCGCAAAACCTTCTGAAGGGCTGCCTGATTTTCTACTTCCTCGACGGCAAGGACATCGACGTTGGTCTTGGCGATGATGTCGGCAACCATCAAGTACTCTGCATCAGTCCGCGGATTCTTGTCCTGATCGCCATCGCCCAACCAGGCAATGTTGAAGGTGCCGATAATCGCAGCGTTGTCCGAAACAATGCTGGTACTTCCGCAGCTTGCCAGCACCAGCAGGTAGGCAAGCGCTAGTGCAGTGATCAGTAGCTGCCTCATGATTTTCCTGTCAGCACGGCACGAGCAACGTAACCAGCAATTTGAGGATTCTCCTTGAGTCGGCGCGTTGAATACCCATACCAATCGTCACCGAACGGCACGTAGATACACATCGGATGGCCAGCGGCAATGAGGGTATTCCGGCGGTCTTCTCTGACCCCAAGTAACATCTGAAACTGGTACCGTGACGGGTCGAGCGATTGCTGACGGATAAGCGACTCGGCATCAACGATGAGTTGCTCGTCGTGCGTGGCAATGCGGACGTTTGCGCCACCGTCGACAAGGAGTCTGAGCGACTTCTTGTAGCTATTCCTGATCTCGTCGGCATCCTTATAGGCAACAGTCTCACTCTCGACGTAGATGCCCTTGCACAGGCGAACGCTGGGCTGATATTCCAGGAGACTGCGGACATCTGCTTCGGTACGTCTCAGGTAGGCCTGTAGAACGACGCCAACATTGGTAAAACCATTGGCTCGAAGCTTGCGGTAGAAGTCAAGCGTAACGTCCGTATACGGAGTGTTCTCCATGTCCATGCGCACAAACACGCCAAGCTGCTGAGCATGGGTTACGATCTTGGTGACGTTTTCGAAGGCAAAGTCGCGATCCAGGTCAAGACCGAGCGACGTGAGCTTGATACTCAGGTAAGCGTCGAGCTTGTGATCATGGATGGCCGAAGCTACGCTCATGGACATGACTGTTTCGTCCGCCGCACGCCGTCGCTCTGTAACAAACTCGCCCAGCACATCGATCGTGCTTGATGCGCCAAGCTTCATGAGTGCCTGCGTGGTAGCAACGGCATCAGACAAGGATGGCCCAGCGATATATCGCTGAGCCACCAATCTTACGATGCTCTTTGGAATGACCGGCAGCGAAGCCACTACCAGTTTGGAGAACAACCCCATGGTGATGCTATCCTCTGGAATTAGCGAACAACACGAACTGGGACATCGGCTTGAACCCCCTCGGAACGCACCACCAAGCGGTAAGCACCTTGTGGCAGCTTCTCGAGAGAAACAGGAACTACAGTTGCTCCAGAACCGCTGAGCTGCATGCTTGGGATGAGCGTGGTCTGCGTGCCGGACACGTCGACGGCTACCACCGAAACACCGAGATCAGCACTGTGATTGATCGTGAGCATCGTTGACCCATTTGCTGGGTTTGGCGAAGCCGTGAGTGAGAGTGTCCCTACTGCTGCAGCTACGTCGTCTACACTGGTTACCGCAGAGCATTCTGCAATCGTCAGCTCGTCCCTGGTAGAAAGGACGGTCTCTGAGGCCGACTCGATTACGCGAAGCTTGACCTTGGTGCCAGCAGCGATGTTCTTAAGTCCGCTATTCAAGCTAAAGATCTGCCATTGTGAAGCTCCAACCGTAAGCGGTTGAACGGCATTGCGCCATGATCCGCCACCGTCGGTGCTATACTGAATCTTGATGCGATCAATGAAGTCAGCCGACCAGTTATACTGATTATCAAAGTTGTTGCAGAGTTCGCCGCCTTCCTTCGGAAGGAGAAGTTCAAAGCGTGGTGCACCAATGGCAAACTGCTCGCTTGTAGCACTGATGGAGCTGTTTGAAGCCGATACGACCTTAATGCGCGCCGTCGTTGTAGGTGCGCTGTTTACCGTCCACGCATAGCTTGTAGCTGTCTGCCCTTGAGCAAGACTTTCCCAGGTTGCACCATCATCTGCCGAGAACAGTACGTTTACGCCGCTGACAACTGAATTGTCCTTTGACCAGCGAATCTGAAACTCCGTCCCGATTCCAATGCGCTCGCCACCTGATGGCGACTGTAGCGTAAGTGGCACATCAATCCGGTACGATGCAATCGAGATGTTCTGAACGTTGACGTCAGTCGAGCTAGAGATTCGTATCCAGATACGGTTTGCATTGATCGCTGGCACCGTCCACGTATACAACTGGTCGGCAGCATTCAAGTCCTTTGCAATCGATTTCCAATTTGAAGTCCCGTCCAAACTATAGTCGAGGTTGACGTTGGAAACCATTGCGCTTACCCACTTGATTGGAACCTTCGCTCCACCCTTCCACTCGTCATATCCACGTGGCGACGTGATGCGAACGATTGGCTCTGGGCTCACGGTCATACACGATGCATCAATCCAGGTACGCATGCGCTCTGCAACGCGAGTGCTGAAGGTTAACGGCGATGTAGAGCCATTAACAAGGTGACAGTAGCTCATGATCGTACCGGGACGAACACGGCGCAGCGAAGGCAGGTTGTAGCATGCATCCGTACCGTCACTCTGAAGCTGACATGTGTCTACCGGCGGATTCCAAATGCAGTTGTGCGTATGTGGCGCACCAATGTTGTGACCAATCTCGTGTGCTGCAACGTATACATCCCAAACAAATCCATTACGCACACCGGCCTGACCAGGAATTTGCTCGCTCACATTAAGCTTGACGGTGCTTACGCCGTATGCACCACGGTGTTCGTTGTTGCACAACCTTGGACCAGACTGTCCACCGTATGCGATACCCGCAACAAAGACACCACCCTTTGAACGCTGCAAGCAGTAAAGGTGAGCGGCATGGCGTTCAACGTCGTTATATCCAGTCGACCAGTCCTGACTGAACTCATTGAGTAGTTCGCCTGGATCATAGCCGTCATAGATGTAGCCAGATGGTGCTTCTTCGGTAAACGACAGGAGATAGCCGATGTACATGTGTACGCCAAGCTCTTCTTCATAGGCCTGTGACATTGCAGCAACGATCTTGGCAAAGTGCTGGGCTACTTGCTCTTCGTTCAGTCCTTGAAGACGTAAAACGGAGTCGACATCTTCGCGAAGTACAAGGGCAAGACGCAGGTCCTTAAGCGGGTATCCTTGAACGTCCATCCCCTTGGTCATCGACGATGGCATGGCCATCGCCGTAACTGCTGCACGTTCATCGACTGGAAGCTCGTCGGCACCGCACATGAAGTTGGAGAGTGCGAGCGGACGTCCATTTGCACCTTCGCTTTCAAATGCGTGTGGGTAAGCCCCCTCCACAGCCCTATACTCATTGGCTCTTCCAATAACGGTGCGGGAACCATCGGGATGGAAGATGTAGCCGGTAAGGTCGCCATCGCTATAGTGCAGACTTACCTTGGAGCCTGGCTCGCCTTCGACTTCGCCCTTGTACGAATAGATGGGACGCACCTTGATGGGCTTCTTGCCTTGGGGTGTGTTAACCAGAAACTTCGAGTTTGCATCGAAAACTGGCCGGCAGAGCTCGAGGTTTACCACAGCTGTTCCGTTAGGTGGAACAGGAAGATTCGTGATGGTAAGCGTCTTGCTGCCCGTTGCAAACACATCGTGTGCTTGGGCTGCGTTTAGCATGAGTGGCACGCTAAACTGTGTCAGCTGAGTGGTATTTGTCTTGGTGGACACGTGGATAGGAGTCGTAAACGACGTGATGTCTACAGTGCGCTCCGTTCCAGCAAAGGCCACGAAACAGCTCAACAAGCCAAGGACAGCTATGGTTGCGAAATACTTCATTTGCAATTCCAATGATTTGATGTGAACCCGAAAATTACGGAACTGGCTGGAGGTACGATTATGCCCCAAGCAGTCTATCAACGATTCCAACGATTTCTTTATGTATAGCCGTTCTATCCTGCATACCGTCAATCACGATAAACCTTTGTGGCTCTGCTGCTGCAATCCCTAGATAGCCGTTGCGGACGCGGTTGTAGAAATCACGTCCACTCCGTTCCATCCTATCGGGCTCCGAGCTATTCGCCGTAAAGTTCATGCGTTGCTGTGCTTCGTCGTACGGCACGTCGATGAACAACGTCAACGCAGGCATGACTCCCCGAGTGGCAAGTCTGTTACACAGTGCCACCTGCTCTAGGTCTAGCTGACGTCCATACCCTTGATAGGCCGTCGTACTGTCCACATACCTGTCGCAGAGAACTACCTCGCCTTGTGCCAGTGCTGGTTCGATGACTTTTTCTACCAGCTGCACGCGAGCTGCAGAGAACAACAAGAGCTCGGATGCCGAAGTAATGTTCTGCTTGTTACTTAACAAGATCTCGCGGATGGACTCGGACAACATGGTGGCGCCTGGTTCTCTTACCGTAACCACACGATAACCGCGTGCTTCGATCCACTCACGCAACATGGTTAGCTGCGTGCTCTTTCCGCTACCGTCTATTCCTTCGAAGGATATGAACATGTTTGAAGGGGGCTTGATTTCTGTGCGGCATTATCCTAAATGCTCGCAGGTGATTAACATCAGTTGTCGGCGCCTTCCAATACTACAACGCACTCGCCTTTTACTCCCGACGAATCTATTCGTGCAGTTACGGTGGATAGGCTGCCACGAATGTACTCCTCGTGCAGCTTACTTAGCTCCCTTGCCACCACCACGTTACGATCGTTATCGGCTGCTTCCGATAGTTCATGAAGGAGGCGCGGCAGCCGGTGCGGACTCTCGTACATCACGATGGTCTCCCGACGTTGTACTACGTCGGCAATGAATGCAGCACGTCCCTTCTTTTGCGGTGGGAATCCGGCAAAGAACCAGGCATCGGTTGATAGGCCGGAGCCAATGAGCGCAGTTAGCGCGGCGTTTGCACCAGGGAGGACGCATACGTTCAGATGCTGCCGAGTGCAGGCGGTAATGGCTCGGTAGCCTGGGTCGCTTATGCCTGGCATCCCTGCATCCGATACAACGGCAATGACTTCACCGTTGGCCACTCTGGTTGCGATTTCCTGTGCTCGCTGACGTTCATTGTGCTCGTGATTACTCAAGAGCTGGCGCACGACGATGCCGTAATGCTTGAGAAGCATGCCAGTGCGACGGGTGTCTTCACAATACACTGCATCGGCTTCTCGAAGCACGTCCAACGCTCGCTTGGTCACGTCGGCTAAGTTGCCGATAGGTGTGGGCACAACGTACAGCGTACCACGTGTTGGCGCTGTTGCAACATACGGCTCCGGATTCGTTGACTCGCTTGGCTTGGCGTCGACGTAGCTCTCTAACTGATC
Organism: Bradyrhizobiaceae bacterium; assembly: GCA_024103135.1. Classification (GTDB taxonomy): domain Bacteria; phylum Bacteroidota; class Ignavibacteria; order Kapaibacteriales; family Kapaibacteriaceae; genus OLB6. The sequence goes on from JAGFIZ010000101.1 coordinate 30,202, forward strand.
TCTGTCCTCGGTACAATCATCACTGTCCGCCTTCTGTCTGCCTTGCACAGCATGATCTTGTTTACCTGTGCGCTGATCTTCGAAGAAGGACTTCATGATTGCCGCACACTCTTCTTCAAGTATGCCCGATCGTACTACGCATTGATGATTGGTCCGAGGATCGTCGACAAGTTCAAAGACCGACCGCACCGCTCCCGTCTTTGGTTCTGCAGCACCGTACACCACGGTACCGATGCGTGCCATACCAATTGCACCGGCACACATGGTGCAGGGCTCAACGGTTACGTAGAGCGTTGCCCCCTCAAGAAACTTTTGGTTGGTGTTAGTTACGGCATCGCGAATGGCAACAAGCTCTGCATGGAGTGTCGGGTCCGCTTCGCTTTGCACGCGATTATAGCCGCGTCCAACGATCTGGTTGTCCATCACTATCACACACCCAATGGGCACCTCGCCAATGCTTGCAGCATGGTGGGCAAGCGCAAGGGCTTCTTGCATGTATGATTCATGCCGACGTTGTACGTCTGACATACTTATTGACCGCTACGTGCTGCTTCGTACAACTGTGTGTTACCGGGATCAACGTACAACAAGTCCTTCCATACTGTGCTTTCCTTGATGCCTCTGAACATGTCGGCAATCTCACCGGACTTGGCATCAAAAAACGCTTGCAGGAGCACGGAGCGGTTGGAGATCACCGAGCGTTTGAAGTCGGCAATACCTTTGATGGTCGACGTCATCAAACTCCGTCCTTTGTCCTTGTCGAGTTCATACTCGTCAACGGCCACGTGGTAATCATACATAAGCCGACGGAAGTCTTGATACCGTGGATCGGTCAAATCGGTGATCAAGGCCATCCTGGTGTATTCGCCTGGTTGATAGTTGGAACTAAACTGACTTAGCCCCTTGGCATTACCCAATTGTGCGATTTGCTTTGCATCGGTATACAACCTGTCGCCACCCAAGTCTTCATACGTATCCATATCCATGCCGATGGCAATGAGCATGTAGAAGTCCAGCACACTCGTGAACTCGTCGTAGCGCATGGACTGGAATGAGAGCGATGGACTGAAGGTATAGTTGAAGCTCCACTCCTTGTCGTACACACGTAGGAGTGGGCTGCCACTGTTGGGGTTGTTGTTGACGAGCCGGCGGGACACGATGGTAAGCCGTGCGGAGTATGAACTCCCGTTCTTCGAAAACAGATATACCGTCACATCTACCGGTATGCGTTCACCTTCCCACTCATCACGCGTGTAGCGCTGGGCATTCAGGTAGGTTTTGATGTCGCCTTCCATGGTGCGCACGTCCGTCCTGTCGTCCAACTGCAACTGCGACATATCAACCCGTACGGTGGCATTGAGTTCCTGAGCATACGTCACATACTGGGTGCTTGCACACACCAAGATGCAAGCAATGATGAATCTGCGTAGCATATCGCCCCTTGAATGTCTGATTTCCACGAACTTACGGACGCTTTTCACTTGCACATTGGTGTATTGGTGTATCGTTTCTGCTACCAATGCTTTGGCGCAACGGCCAAGCGTCAGCGGCAGTACGGTACTGGGTGCATCCGACGTGCTTTGGTGTGCGTTCGAGCGTACCACGACGGCATCCATTACTGTCTGGCCAGCCCCCTTCCTCCTTCCGCAGTTAACGGAAGCCTGTACGTTGATACCCGTTGGAAGTGTTGGTCTGGGTATCGTCGGGAATGCCAATGCTGAGTGGTTTGACGTCCGCACACTGTGCAGACTCACCCACCAGATCACTCCCACGTTCACCGTCGGACTGAACACCTGGATTGGATGGCAAGGGGCGAAACATTTTGCGACTGCGATGATGGCACAGACCGACGTTGCAGCTCGCATCCTCATGCACCCGCAGTGGTCGTTGGGCATTGCAGTCGATGCACTGCTGTACTATGCATCAACCCGATCACCACCGCCCCGACTACTGCGGTTGGGCATGGGATATGCTGTTGACACTACGTTGCAAGGTGGACTTGCCCTTGCACTTGATGTCGAGACCGGCTCTACGTCGGCGGCATGCGTCATGCTAAGTGCGGCATACTGGGCGGACTCTTCGCTGGCTGGCAGAGTGGTACTCCGCACGGAACCGCTCTCCATTGGTACGGTTGTGAGAATTACACAGGCCCTACCGTTCCCCGTCAGCATCGGCGTTGAACAGCTGTTCTCAGTTGGTACGCAAATGATGGTGTGCGTCGAACTGTAGCTCCACACCCAACACGGATGAACTGACCATACAGGCGTCCACCCATGCGTAGAAGTCCGCGAGTACCTGCTGGTAGGACCTTCGTCAATGCCAAACTGCCAACGAACATTGAGAGCATCCTTCAGTTCAATGGTTCATGATGAAATGCAACATGAAGCTCTCCACATCAACGGGTGTACTGCGGTGTTTAGTGATCGTGGCAGTAATTGTTGTTGTGCAAGCATCGGCTGTTGCTCAGTTGGATGATCTTGCAGGTAATGATTGGGCATTGCCGCAGGTAGATGCACTGTATCAGTTCCATGACGACCCCTTGTGTTTGAAGTGCTCAAGGGCGTCGGACCTAACGGCGATTCCAGGTATTGGGAGGACAACGGCTTCGCGTATCGTGCGCGTCATGACGCAGGGATGTTCGACGATCGACGAACTGTGTGAGAAAGCATGCCTGACTGCTGAGCAAAGCATCCTGGTTCGCATGTGTACTACGATGGACTGTGACTGTGCTGCAACTATCGAGTCGGTTCGTTTTCGCTTGCGTTACCTAACCAACTCGGATGCTCCGGGCACTTATGCGCATGGTACCGACGACGTTCTTGCTGGGGCAGACATTCGCACCATCTATGGTCGGCTAGGGACAGTCGTCCGTAAGAATGCCGACGGACTCGTAACGGGCGGCTGGCTCCAAGGCAAAACCGATTGGATGCAGATAACGCTTGGAGAGCTTGGGATTGCGAGCGGACTCGGCCTAGTTCATGGGGCAGGGGGCTCATTTGGCGGGTCAATGTTGTCGAAGCTGAAGTCGATTACGCTCAAGCCAACGATCCGTCCGTGGACGAGTACCTACCAAGATGCAGCTTTGAGTGGCCTAGCATTTCAGCTTGGGCAGACCGATGCTTCACCAATTCAGGCAGTGGCGGGTTGGTCACGCCGACGCAGCGGAAGTCGGCTCGAAACTGCCCTTAATGCAGCGGTGATGATCGATGCCGACGCTTTCTCCGTCGTACTCAACGCCCAGGATCTCTCGTATGACGAGTCGCTCGTCACGTCCTCGTCGCGATTGATTCCCAGCCAAGGCCGACAGCTCTTCTCTGCTGCTTCGCAGATGACGTTGGGGACGATGAACGTTGCCGCTGAAATCGCAACCGACAGCAAGCTCGCTACCTCGGCACTGCTCATTGCCTCCCATCCCTTCTCGAACGGCGAGTGGTTCGGCATTGCACGATGGACCGATCCAGACCTCCGCAATCCATACGCTGCATCGATGAATGCAGCGTCTGCACTGGCTAACGAGGCTGGACTTGGCTTTGCGGTACAGGTTCGTCCGCGTAGAGGACTCGACCTGGAAGCATCGGTCGACCTCTACTCCACCCTCTCCAAGGCCTACGGTAAGCCGCTACCAGCCGCGGGGATTGACGTGATCGCCGACGTTGAGTATCGTCCGTCGAACACCGTAATCCTTCGCAACAGACTACGATACAATCAGGAAGACGATGGGTGGACACCACCAGGGACTGCATGGCGTAGGATGATTACCAATCACACAACAACATTTCGTACTGACGTTGAGATCAAGGCCAGCCGAACATGTAGGCTGCGATGGAGATTTGATGGACGCCGAGTCTGGTTCACGGGCGGACGTTCGACGGAGTACGGGTACCTGTCATACGTGGATCTCACTTGGCAGCCGTCCGATGTTCTTAGGCTCTGGTTCCGAACCACGGTGTATGACGCAGAAAGCATGGCAAGCACGGCCTATGCCTTTGAGTCACTCATGCCTGGACTCAACGCTATCATCGCTGGTACTACACGAGGAATGCGCACATCGATCCAGTTGCGCTACTCCCTCACGCCGTGGTGTACGCTTGCCTGTACTGCATGGGAACAGCGCAAGAACGACGTCCTCTACCGTTATGGGGCTGGACTACAAGTTGTTGTGCATGGACGCAACGTGATGTAACAGTGATGCATTGCAAACAACAATCAAGGTTAGCATCAGACAAGCATGATCGCGTCGACCCCTCGCGTCAAAATGCTCAAGCTTGACGGAGCAGCGCCTGATAGGCCATACACTCGTGGACGAAGTGTTGGGCAATTGGCATGGAGAACGGACTATTCCAGTCCATCCGTTCTGGATGCCACTGCACGGCAAGCAGGAAAGGTTTGCCGCCTAACGTTGCATCGCCCCATTCAATCGCTTCGATGATGCCATCGGACGCTGTTGCTGCAGGTGCGAACATGTTGGCAATCTTTTCGATTGCCTGATGATGTGCGCTGTTAATGGTGCCTTCGGTAGTCCTGCAGATGCGTTTAATCAGTGAACCAGGCTCGGCAAATACATCGTGTTCAGAATCGTGCTTGACACTTGTTTCGGGATCGGTGTACTGACGGTGTTCATGATGATCGTCTCTCGGGATGTCTGCAATGAGCGTTCCTCCATACAGCACATTCAATACCTGGAGTCCTCTGCAAATACCTAACACCGGAATGTTTGCATCAATGGCTGCCTGTGCAACAGTAAGCTCAAGTGCATCACGTTCGGGGTTTATCGTACCACACACGGCACGCTTCTCTGGCTGTTGGTAGCGGTCTGGGTCAACGTCCTCTCCACCGGTCAAGATCAGTCCACTACATTCTTTCAATCTCGCGACGCCGTCTTCAGGACTAAGGCCGACGAGGTCGACGATGGTTATGGATGGGTCGACGGCATGCAGCCACCGTCCATACATCTGATATTTCTCGCTTCCTGATCCTTTGGAGAGTGCAATGTTCATGGTGTTGATGGTGGTTCTAGAGTTTGTTGTAGTGTTTGTTGTTGTAGTGTTTGCTGAACGTCCTTAACACGCTGCCTGACAAGCTTACGCAGTTCCATAGCCCCCTGCCCCACATCAGCATGGATGTGTAGTACGTGTAAGGGAATGTTTGCCGATGCAAACATCGGCAGCAATGAATCAAGCCGTGCAGCATCCTTTGAGGTAGTTACCACTGAAAGGCCTTGCGACGTTGCTTGATCAAGGATCGTTTGAATGTTGCGCGATGTAAACCAATGATGATCGGGGTATGATGCTACGTGGACAATCTCTGCATCTCCGGCCTTGATGGTATCCCAGAATCGTTCCGGGTTTGCAATACCACTTAGGGCAAGTACGCGTTTGGGGAGATCGGTGGAATCAGCAACCGTCCGATGCATGAGAACCAATGCATGATCATTGCAGAGTGGTTTGATGGCGTCGATGTTCACGTCCGCCGCAACCAGCACCACATCAGCACGATGGACGTTCTCCAAAGGTTCGCGCAGACGTCCCTTTGGCAACAACCACGGTCGTTCGACCGACTGCTTGTCAACCAACACAACATCCAGGTCGCGATGCAACTGTCGGTGCTGAAAACCATCGTCAACAACAATCACATCACACGGTAGGTTTCCAGCCGCAAAGACTGCAGCATCAACCTTATACTCGCTTACCACAACGGGAACGTCAAACTCTTTCGCGTGAAGCATGGCTTCGTCGCCACTCTCTCTCACACTCACACAAATCTGTTTGCCATCGTGGACAACGACGAGTCCTTTTGACGAGCGCCTATACCCTCTCATCACCACTGCCGGCTGGAATCCTTCTTCCTTGAGCATCTTTACCAGTAGTTGAACAACAGGAGTCTTGCCTGTTCCACCAGTACTAAGGTTGCCAACGGAGATTACCGGAACTGTTACGTGTATGGCTTTCTTCTTCTTGCTGTCGAAGGCCGCATTTCTCCTGTGAACGGCAAAGCAGTACAACCAACTAAACAGGCCAAGCATTGAGTTCCTCCGTGAGTGTATCAATCATGGCCGATGTTTCTTCTCGTGATGCATCGTGAGCAACCATCAAGGTCTTGCCCACGCTAATGGTAACACGACTAAACGGTAACGGAACGGTGAAGCGATCCCAGGATCGTTCGAAGACCTTTCCATGCTCGGTATGAATGCGAAGCGGCAACACTGGTGTACCCGAGCGCTGCGCGGCTACGACGGCACCGGGCTTGGCAACACGACGAGGTCCGCGTGGACCATCCGGTGTTATCATCACGATTGAGGATCGTGCAGCTTCGGTGATATGGTTCAGCGCATCACGTCCACCCTGCGAGCTTGAGCCCCTTACCACCGTATATCCCCACCGAGTCAGTATAGCATTCAAATGTTCTCCATCCTTACTCTGACTGATGAGTGCCATTGGGTGCAGACGTCTACACAACCACCACACAGGCAGCATATCGCCATGCCAGAAGGCAATGATGACCGGTGTATGCGGGATGGTTCCCACAACGCGTATGCGCCAGGTAGCTGCCACCAAGGTGAGCAACCAAACGCCGAGGGTTTGCATCACAGAAACCTCTGCACAATAACATCGGCAGCTCTCTCTGCAGCTGAAGGTCCGCCCTGCATGCCTACGCCTAACAAGCTGCGCACCTGACTCATTGTAGCATTCAGCTCTTGTTGTCGACTCGTATTCTCCAGCAACTCTGCAAGCTCTGCAACGAGCGTTGATGCACTCGCCTCATGTTGTATGTACTCATGTACCACATTGCGTTGCAGTAGCAGGTTCATCATCGTCACCGTATCCACGTTTACCAGATTCTTTCCGATCCAATAACTCAGCATCGACGTTTTGTAAAACGTAGCAAACGGCAATCCCAGAAGTGCTGCTTCAAGCGTGGACGTGCCCGCCTTGATCAAGCCAGCGGTGCCGTATTGCATTGCATCATGCGCACTATCCACCACCTGTGCCCCTGCATTCTCCAGCGAAACCAAAGCCCCCTTCTCCACCATTGATGCTCGAGGGACGACCATCGACGGACTATAACCAAGCGTCTGCGGCAGTTGTTTGACAACCTGCGCAAGTAATGGCACGTGATGCCTCAGCTCCTGCTTGCGCGAGCCCGGCATGAGTACGACGGTTGGCGATGTGTTTCTGGGAAGGGGCTTTGTAGGCGGGATAAATGGATGACCCACCCAGGTGGCATGCATGCCAAACCGTGAGAAGAATTCTACTTCGAATGGAAAAACAACCAGCAACTCATCAACTACGTTTGCAAGCCCCTTAGCCCGGTTCTTGCCCCAAGCCCATAGCTGAGGCGCGATGTACCAGGCCACTGGCACGCCACTTGCTTTGGACTTCGCGGCTAATCGCAGGTTAAAGCCAGGATAGTCGACGGGAATGAACAACTGAACCCGCCGCCTGTCCAACAAGGAAGCTGCCTTTTGCAATAATGACGTGAAATATCGTCCACGTTTGGCAACCTCCCAGAAACCTGTAACAGCCAGGTCTCTCATGTGTGCAATTGTATGCAGACCTTCCATCTCCATTGCAACACCGCCAAAGCCCTCGAAAACCACGTCGGGCACGCGGGCACGGATAGCCGCCATAAGTCGGGCTGCATGGACGTCGGCAGAGGGGTCACCTGCAGTGATAACGATGCGCATGATGCAAATCTGGCTATATTGACGTCATTCTAAACTAAACCACAGGATTGCCATGCGTCGGCTCTTCATTCTTTCTGCACTTCTCATTGCTGTTTCGTTGCCTTCGTTCGCTGCACTCACCGTCCGCGTAGTGCCACGTCCACGCAACGTCGACGTCGACGGTAACGTCGAAATGTCCGTCAAGCACATGGTTGCTGGAGCACCGTTTGTGCTTACGGTTTGCAAGGATCAAGACGTCCGCCATTTTGATATTCAGTGGTTTAAGGACGGCGTCAAACTAGAAGGCGAGACTGGTCAGCACCTTCGCTATCCACTAGCCACGGCCGACCTTGCTGGCGTCTACACCGTCTCGATGTCAAGCCCTTGTGCAACGGTCATGAGCAAGCCAATGACGGTAGTGGTCGAGAACCGACGTTTTGCTCTGAACACGGAAATTGGTGGTAACGATGGTGTTGCCGGGCATACAAACGAGGTAGGCGTACCAACCTTTACGCTCCATGAGTGTTCGCCAAACCCGGTAACTGATCGTACGACCATTACGTTCGAAACATCAAGCACATCGCCAGTAACGCTCAAGGTTGTGGACCTTAACGGCAACGTTATTGCAACCTTGGTCAACGATGTAGTACCTGCCGGCACCCATAGTGTTGACTTCAACACCAGGGAGCACAACATGGCCAGCGAGCTGTACTACTATGTGCTCAGCGCACCAGGATTTACGGCTACCAAGCCGCTGATGCTGGTCAAGTAAGACTTGTAGGATCATACACCGCTAGGTGAAGCATTGAGCTCGCCATTCCATCCGCATGCATGGACGTCCGTCATCGTCCTGGCCATCGTATGCACTTCCTGCGAGCTGGAACGCACGTCGCATCCTGCAGCAGAACCTGCTCAACCGGTCGTGACCTATCGTGATAGCGTCGTCCTTGAACGTCCGCACGACTGCACCGAACCCGTCAGCGAATGCAGCACCGTCGATGTTCGCTTCCCCGTCTTCAGTTCCAGCAATGCCAAGCTTGCACGTGTACTCAATCGGGCTGTGCGTGATTTCTTTGTGGACGTGATTGGCGGCACCGCTGTAGTTGCTGCATCACCGGCCGACAGTACAACACCCATGCCGAGCATCGTTGATGCGGCGCGACTCCTGCTTGCGGATTATTCTGACTTCACCGAAAAGTTTCCCAACGTTCCGCAGACGTGGACGGTGCATGGGACAAGCAAGGTCACGACGGTAGATAGTCTTGTGTGCGTCGAACTATACGTCGATGCCTATACTGGCGGTGCCCACGGCAACACCACAACGCACTATGTGGTAGCCGACACTCGCACAAGCAAACTCGTCCGCATACAAGACATGGTAAGCAACCTCGCCACATTCACGAAGGTAGCCGAAGAGGCCTTCCGGAAGCACGTCGGCATTGGTCCGACGGATGACTTAAGCGAGCACGACTACTTCATCGAAGACAGCACCTTTGCCCTCCCTGAAAACATCGGGCTAACGGCTGACAGCGTGATTCTCTACTACAACACGTACGAGATAGCCCCCTACGTGATGGGGCCAACAAGGGTAATGTTACCGAGGACGGTTATTCAATAATCGTTTCAGCATCACTAGATAGCGCATTTCGTGTAGGCCCACACACCGGTATTATTCCTGAGGTGATAACACGATAGTTTGGAAGGGGGCTAGCGAGACGTCTTCCGATACAACATCAGCGCCATCCCATTGAAGAACAGGGCAAATCCTACTACAGCTAGTAGGTGAAAGCGGACGTCGTACAGTGTACTGCCTTTGAGGACTACCATGCGCATGACTTCGATGAAGTAGCGGATGGGGGTGAACCGAGTAACTACCTGCGCCCACTCAGGCATGCTGGAAATCGGCGTGAGGAGTCCGCTGAGCAACACAAAAATCAACATGAAGAAGAACGAGATGAACATGGCTTGCTGCTGTGTTTCAGCAATGGTCGAGATAAGCAAGCCTAGTCCAAGTACGGCGACCAAGTACGTTGCTGCGAAACCAATGAGGAGCGTCGTACTTCCGACGGGCTGAATGTTGTAGAACACCCTAATCAGTATGAGTCCCATGACAAACAGCAGCATACCCATCAACCAGAAGGGAATGAGTTTGCCAGCTATAAACTGGAGCTTTTTGATTGGTGTTACGTTAATCTGCTCGATAGTGCCGATTTCCTTCTCTCGTACAATGTTCAGGGCTGTGAGGTAGACGGCGATCATCGTGAGCAGCAATGCAAGAATACCAGGAACCATGTAGGCACGATAGTCCATGTGCGGGTTGAAGAGTGACATGCTCTCGACTGACAAACCTGCTTGCTGACGTAGCTCGGGGTGCATGGTGATTGCAGTCTCTACTCCAAAGTCGTTTATGACGGATGTTAGGTATGCTGCCCCAACATTGGCCTTCATACCATTGATGGCGTTCACGGCCATGAAGACCGTCTGCGGTACACCATTACCAAGCCCCTTCCCAAAGCCGACAGGGATGTCGATGCCTACATCAACGTTGTTATCCTCGATTGCAAGCATGATCTGTTTCATGCTGGATGCATACTGTACCAGTTTGAAGCTGGAGGTATGGGCTATCTCGTCAATGAGCGCTCTTGACTGGACGGAATGATCATGGTCAACTACCGCTACATGAACATTCCGTACCTCGTAGTCCGTGGCAAGAGGCAGAATCAGGAGCTGGCCCAATGGTGCAACCGTCATGAAGACCAGAATCAGTCGATCACGAAAGATCTGCTTGAACTCCTTGCGCAGGATATATGCCAACATCCTCATGAAAGCCTCACCTTGAAACGTCGAATGCTTACCACGACAAAGAACAGCGTCATCCCACCAAGGATGAGCGTCTCCTTCCAGATCGACTCAATACCAAGCCCCTTGACCATAACGGCCTTTACAATTCGGTAATACCAGTTGGCTGGGATTGCATTGCTCAGCACTTGAAGTGGCCATGGCATGTTCTCGATCGGGAACATGAAGCCGCTAAAGAGAAGCGTAGGCAGGAGCATACCCATGAGTGACATCAACATGGCTACGGCCTGTGTCTTCGCAATGGTCGATACCAGGATGCCAAGTGCTAGTGATGTAAGAATGAACAATGTGCTTAGCGCAAACAACAACACGTGACTGCCCTGCACGGGCAGACCCAACACGAAGGTGCTTAGGAGAACAATTGACCCAATGTTACAGACTGATAACACCAGATAAGGCACGACCTTTGAAGCAATGAGTACCAAGGGTTTTACAGGCGATGTAAGTAGCACTTCAAGCGTTCCAAGCTCCTTCTCTCGTACGATGGCAATTGACGTCATCATCACACAAACAAGCATGAGCACAAGAGCCATGACGCCTGGAACAAAGTTTGGCGCTCCCTTCAGTTGTGGGTTGTAAAGCATTCGCACCTGCGTCGTGATGGGTGGACGTTGGTGCACGAGCGTAGATCGAGCTTGATTGCCAATGACTGCACTCAGGTAAGCAACAAGTGTGGTTGCGTGGTTTGGGTCGGAGGCATCGGCAATGACTTGCAGGGTAGTATGTTCTTGCCTGACCATGCGTTTGTTGAGGTCAGCCGGAATGACCAAGACTAGATTGGCCTCTGACCTTCGGAAGGCATTCTCGACGTCATGCTCATCGTGGACACCGGGAATCACAGAAAAGAATCCGCTCTGTGAGATGCGCTGGACAAGCTGCGCAGACGTTGCATCTCGAGCATGGTCTACAACAAGGATGCGTGCATCCTTTACTTCGTTCGACAAGGCAAAGCCAAAGATGAGTATCTGCGCGATGGGCATACCAATCAGAATCATCAATGTCTTGCGATCGCGCAGCATGTGCCGGAACTCCTTGACAACGAAGGCTGTGAATTGCTTCATCGTTATTCGGCTCCCCGTTTTGCTTCTCTTGCCAATTGGTAAAACACCTCGTCCATCGTTGCCACGCCAGCGTTGGTTTTAAGGTCGCGTGGGCGTCCAAGAGCCGCGATTCTACCATCTACCATGATCGACACTCGATTGCAGTATTCTGCCTCGTCCATGTAATGGGTTGTGACGAAGATCGTAGTCCCACGATCAGCGGCATCGTAGATCATGTCCCAAAAGTTGCGCCTGGTAACTGGGTCTACGCCACCAGTTGGTTCATCAAGAAACACAATCTGTGGATGGTGGAGCATGGCCACTGAGAATGCCAGCTTCTGTTTCCACCCAAGTGGCAGCGAACGTACCAGACTGTGCGTCTCGGATTGCAGTGAGAGTCGTTCGATTAGCTCACTGCGTTGCTCCGCAAGCTGGTTGGTGGTAAGTCCGTAGATACCACCGTAGAATGTGATGTTCTCGAATACGGTCAGGTCTTCATACAAGGAAAACTTCTGACTCATATACCCGATGTTTCGCTTTACCTGTTCAACCTGCGTCGACACGTCATACCCAGCAACCACTGCCTTGCCGCTTGTTGGTGCTAGCAGTCCGCATAGTATACGCATAGCCGTGGTCTTCCCTGCACCGTTGGCACCAAGGAAGCCGAAGATCTCGCCTCGTTGAACATCGAAGGAAATGGAATCAACGGCTGTGAACTTGCCGAAGCGTTTGAACAGATTCTCTACGTAGATGGCAGCCGACGTCATGATGCATTTCCAGCCATGCTAATGAAGCAGTCTTCGATGGTTGGCTGCACTTGTTCGATGGTTGCAGCAATTCCATATCTGCTCTGCAGCACTGCAGCCAGCGTGATGTGTGCATCGCTGACGGTGTTGTGAAGAGTCACATGATACACGTCACCAAAGGCAAAGGCAGTCTGTACATTATTACATTGTTGCAGTGCTAGCCGAAGCAGAGAATGATTGTCAGCCTGCACGGAGTAGAGTGGCACTTGATACTCTGCAACGATCTGAGCTGGTGTGTTCACCTTCATGATACGTCCACCTTGCATCAAGGCAATGCGATCGCATAACACTGCCTCGTCCATATACGGTGTTGATGCAACGATGGTGATACCGCTCTGCTTAAGTCTACCGAGCATCTCCCACAACTCTCTACGAGAGACTGGGTCGACGCCCGTTGTGGGCTCATCTAGCACAAGCAGTTCTGGCTTATGGATCAAGGCACAACACAGGGCAAGCTTCTGTTTCATGCCACCCGAAAGCTTGCCTGCCTTTCTGTTTGCAAAGGGCTCAAGGTGCACGTAGATGTCGTGAATCAGTTCCGTATTACTGTCGACGTTGGTGCCATACAGCGTAGCAAAGAATTCCAGATTCTCTCGCACGCTTAGGTCCTGGTAAAGCGAGAATTTTCCTGGCATGTAACCTATGCGTGTGCGTATGGCCTTGTAGTCTGCCACGACATCAAAACCCAGAACGGTAGCGTTGCCACTGTCGGCCAACAGCAGCGTGGAAAGAATTCGCAGTAGCGTTGTCTTTCCTGCCCCGTCTGGGCCAATGAGTCCGAAGAGTTCCCCTGGTTGTACTTCAAGTGAAACATCGGCAACAGCCGTGGTACTACCGAACGACTTGTTAATATGCTGTAGATCGACGGTCATTGTTTGAACCTTACATCAGCATACATACCGATCTTGAGCAGTTCGTCGTCGTTAGGCACAGTGATCTTGATTGCGTAAACCAGATTTGCCCGCTCATCACGCGTTTGAATGGTCTTTGGAGTAAACTCTGCCTTACTGCTTATCCACGTCAGCGTGCCTTTGTGCGCTTTACGTCCGTCCTTACCTACGTCCGACAGAACGGTCACTGGCTGACCAATCTTGATTGCCGTGAGTTGATCACCTGTCACGTATGCACGCAGCGTAAGCGTTGTTGTGCGTGCAATGGTAAAGAGCGGCTTACCGGTAACGGTCGACTCATATTGTTCTGCATACGTAGCCAGGACACGTCCGTGTATCGGGGAGGTAATCCTACATTTTTCCAACTGGTCCTGAAGTTGTTTCAGTTGGATGGAAAGGGGCTGTGTTTCACTTTCAATGCCACGTGTTGTTATGTCCAGTGTAGACCGAAGTGCATCAATGTTGTGTTGAATGGTGGCAACGCCCGACTGTGCCTGATCAAGTTGCTGAGCGGTAGCGGCGTCGGCAGAACGCAGTTGTTCAAGTCGGCCTACCTCATGCTGGGCTGACCGTAGTTGTTCCTGCAGTGCAGCTAGTTGCAGTGCAGTGTTCGGACGCCGCTGAAGGAGAGCCTGCATCTGTGACTCGACCTGTTGTATTCGCAGCCAGAGTTGTGTTGTATCGATCACGCCTACTGCTTGTCCGCTATCTAACACATCGCCCTCCTGCACAGCAAACCGTTCTAGTCTGCCCGTTGCTTGAGCGGACACCAATATCTCCGTTGCTTCGAAGGTGCCCGAGGCGTCTGGCTTGTTTGTGTCAGCCGTACAGGCACTAAGCAGACCGACAATACTGGTCACGATGATGATTGTTAATGATCTCATTGCTCGTTCACTCCGGATGTGGTGAGGTACTGCATAACGGCTAGTGATCGCTGAATGCGATGCAGCGTCCTGTTACGCTCGGCTGCATCCAAGGCATTAACATCACGCAGATAGTCGTGAGCCGTTAGCACACCATTGTGAAGTTGTGCTTTTGATACACCAAGCACTTCGGTGCGTTCTTCAACGATGATGCTGTCAAGGGCGATGATGCTGTCGAGTGCCAGGACCTGTTTGCGCAGCTGCACCAAGGTCATGTTCGTATTTAACTCAAACTCATTCTTGCGGAGATCCACGCTTTGGTGTTCAACGTCTATCAACTCTTCATCAGCTTGACGTGTATAGAACGGGGTAATAGCCCAAGAGAGTTGTACACCAGCGATGTAGTACGTATCGAATTCATTGAGCAGCATGTTAAAGCCAGGCTTACCATAGCCCCCTTTCGCAAACAAAGCCAGACGTGGCATTGACTGTGCCGTGAGTGCATCATGTCGTTCGTCAAGCAACGAATGTTGTGCGTGGAATAATGCCAGCTCGGGTCGACCTATCCCTTCACTCTCCGGCATGCGCGTAGGGAGTTCAAAGACCGTCGACGTATCAAATGTTTCCCCAACCAACATCGAAAGCATTGCCAGGTGGGCTTGCCAGTCGGCCGATAACTGAATCTCTCGTTGCTGGGCCGAGAGGAGTTCTGCGTGTAGGAGGCTTACCTGTTGACTGAGGACAGCGCCGGCCTTTGCTGCACCACGTAGAACGTTTAGCGATGTCTCGAGTTCGTTCATCACTGAACGCACCTGTTGTCTTTGCTCTTTTACCATCTGGATTGCCGCGACCATTTGTTGTATGCGACCCTTGAGGGCGTAGAGGTCGACTTCCACTTGCCGCGTTTGCATGGTGGTTTGCGCCGATGCTAGCTGACTCTGTGCGGACATCTGTCCACCATCATAGAGGACCTGCGTGAGCTCTGCTTGTATTCTGTACTGATCCTTTGATAGCGGCGATATTGGAAGCGATGGTAACGAAAATGGTACGGTCGTTACGTCCGACTGGTAGCTTGCCTGCGCCGTGATTGATAACTGAGGGTAGTAGCCCTTGTAGGCATTGTCGACGTTGTACTCCTCTGACCGAGCTATCAAGTCCAACTGCCGCGTTCGCGGATAGTTGTCAGTGGCAAGGCGTATGAGTTGATTGACAGTGTATACGCTGCCATTCGTAGCCGTTAGAGGTACGGCAAGTAGTGGGATGACAGCAGCGGACAGCACGAAAGAATGAAGTGTTTTCATACCTCTTCACCGCTCCTAAGCATCGCAAGTAACCAGACCGGTATTTGTTTTCGACGTTGTTCAAGCATCGCATCGAACTCCTGATCAGTCACCCCGCTTGCCGCCATAATGATCGGGCGTCCGATATACGGGAACACCGTGATCGCCATCAGGTTGATAAAGTAGTGTACGGGGTTGACTCGTGGTTTCTTACTAGCAGCCTTGAGTTGTTTCAAGAAGACTGAGTTGGCCAGTATGGACGCAATGCCGACCTTCCGTGCCAGCGCAGTGGGATTCCTCCGAAGCTCACTCATGATGAACATTGGCACATCCGGGTTGTTGCGGAGCATCGACACGTACACATCAGCAAACGCTGCGAGCTTCTCTTCAAGCGTCGTCTTTGGATTATTGATCACCTTGGAAATGTCCGCAAGAAACAATTGCAGATGTTCCACCATAACCTGCTGGAACAGCGCCTGTTTGCTTCGGAAGTAGTAGTTCACGAGGGCCAGGTTACAGTCCGCCCCCTTCGCAATATCCCGCGTCGTTGTTCCCGCATACCCACGGAGCACAAACAATTCTCTCGCCGCATTCTTGATGCGTAGCTCCACTGAGCTATCGTCCACAATCTTCTTTTTAGGGGGCATACCAGGATTGTCCAGTGTGACTATCAAGTGAGGATACAACTAGCAGCGCACTGCGCTATTGGATTCAAACTTAGTTAAACAATAGTTTAAAACAAACGTTTGAATCAGATTTAGTTGAAATGCACACAGAATTAGTTCCACAGGACCCATCCTGTGAAAAGCTGCGATGCGTTATAACTTGAGCTTACCCAAAGCACCACGTTGACAGCGACACAGTGCTCTTAGCGAGTCACATAAGCGCGAGGTTGCAACCTTGAGTGTTGAATACTCGCACAAAACGCAAAAGCCCGTCAAACCAATGATTTGACAGGCTTTTCCTTGCTCCGCAGCAGGGACTTGAACCCCGGACCCTCTGATTAACAGTCAGATGCTCTAACCAGCTGAGCTACTGCGGAAAATCGAGCCGCAAATATACAAGGAATTTGCAAAACGTACATTTGTGGACTGGATTGCTGTTTTTTCAGGCCTGTTCATACGCTGGTTATGACCCCCTCCGTAGTCCTCCACTCCCGCCGCTACGGCGATACGTCACGTATCGTGGTGCTCTTTACCGAAGAGTACGGCAAGGTGTCTGTCGTGGCACGGGGCTCCCGCATGCCCAAGAGTAGCTACGGTAGCACACTGGAACCGCTGACGGTGGGCAGGGTGCACGTGTACTATAAGCGCAACCGCGATCTGCATACGCTGGGGACGGCTGAAGCAACCCATACCTGGAAACACCTGACAAGCTCACTGGAGCACCTCGAAGCTGGCCTCCAGCTCTGTCAGCTTATCCTCCGCACTCAACCCGATGGCGTGCCTGCCCCGGAGGTGTTCTCGCTAGTTCGGACGACGCTGGAATCATTGGAGGGGGCTAAGGTAGATGCGGCCTACCGCATTGGATTGGCTGCACGGATTCAACTCACACATTTCATGGGCTTTGGTCTGCAGTTGATGGAACAGCCGGGTGGACGTGTGCTGCGGGTGAATCTGGAGGATGGTCAGTATTCACCGACAACCGGATACCAGTTGAGTGGCGATGCCTATGCAATCCTCGCTCAGCCGCTCATGGTCGACACTGTGGTTAGCCAACACGACAGGCTCGAAGTCGAAAGCTTCCTGCAACATTACTTTGCCCAGCACCTAGGGAGACGTGTATGAACATGGGCGTTATCTTCAAACGTGTAAACAGACTGGTCTTCCTACCTACGGTTGCCTAACTTTGAGACATGCTTGGTAACCTGGCGCTGACGTTATTCTTTGTGCTGCTCAACGCATTCTTCGTTGCTGCAGAGTTCGCCCTCGTCAAGGTGCGTGGCTCCCAGGTTGATATACGCCTGAAGGAGGGTGACGTGCTGGCGAAGATTGCCAGACATATCCTCGACCACCTCGATGCCTACCTGAGCGCCTGCCAACTGGGTATCACCCTTGCGTCACTGGCACTGGGCTGGATCGGTGAGCCGGTGGTGGCGGCAATGGTCGGACAGGTTGCTGGGTGGACAGGTGTGGCCCTGCATGCCGATACGTTGCATACCATCAGCATCATCCTTGCCTTTACGCTGATTACGGTGCTGCACATCGTCATCGGCGAACTGGCACCGAAGACGTTTGCCATACGCCGACCCGAAGCGGTGACCTTTGGCATTGCCCTGCCCCTTCATGCCTTCTACTTGCTCTTCCAACCCTTCATCCGCGCACTGAACTGGATGAGCGTGAGCTTGCTGAAGTTGCTTGGCATGGACCCCGCACCTGAACATGAGGTGCATACCTCAGATGAACTGCGGTACATCATTGCCCAGAGTAGCAAACAAGGGACGCTTGAAGTAAGCGAACAAGAGCTCATCGAAAATGTCTTTGACTTTACGGAGACAACGGCTGGACAGGTCATGGTGCCCCGTTCCAAGATCAGTGCCTTCAACATCACATCGCGTATCGACCTTGTGCTCGAACGCGTCATGGAGGAGGGATACTCACGTCTGCCGGTGTATAAGGACACGATTAACGACATCGTGGGCATTATCTACGTGAAGGACTTGATCACGCTCATGCATCATAAGGACCTGATCCTGATCGAAGACATTCTCCATCCTGTCTACTTCGTGCAGGAAGATGTGATGCTCAAACGCCTGCTGCGCGACATGCAGGTACGTCGTACGCACATGGCCATCGTGCTCGATGAGTTTGGCGGTACTGCTGGACTGGTGACGATGGAAGACATCATCGAAGAGCTCGTAGGCAACATTCAGGATGAGTATGACGACGAAGCACCGCTCATAGACGAACCACTGAAGGACACCTGGGTAGTGGATGCCAGCATCCATATCGACGAAGCAAACGAACTCCTGCCAAAGCCCCTTCCCAAGGAAGAAGACTACGAGACCGTTGGTGGACTTATCAACTACGTTGCAGGCCGCATACCAGCTACAGGCGACGGTGTGCTGTTGGATGCCTATGCCGTTACCATCGTTAGTGCAACACCACGCAGAGTGGAGCGCGTGCAGTTTACGTTACGCAAGCCCCTTAATACGATGGACGAAAGCCCATCTCATACCACATAAACGCATACTTGTCGGTAACGTTGCCGAGTGACTTCTGACGGTTTACCGCGCCATGTCCGCTTTGCGTCTCCACGCGAAGTATCATCGGCCTACTTCCCTTGTACTTGGCTTGTAGCTGTGCGGCAAACTTGAATGAGTGTGCAGGCACTACCCTATCGTCGTGATCACTCGTCATCACCATCGTGCTTGGATACTCCACACCACTCTTCACGTTGTGATAGGGCGAGTAGGCGTAGAGGGCTTCAAACTCTTGCTTGTCGTCTGCAGAACCATAGTCCGTTACCCAATACCTACCAATCGTAAACAAGTGATAGCGTAGCATATCCAACACGCCAACCTCTGGCACTGCAACACGGAACAAGTCAGGACGTTGCAGCATGACGGCACCAACCAGTAGGCCACCATTGGAGCGTCCGTTCAGTGCCAAGTGTTTGGCCGACGTGATACCATTCTGTACAAGCCATTCTGCAGCGGCAATACAATCGTCGAACACATGTTGCTTGTTCAACTTCGTGCCATCCAGGTGCCATGCTTCGCCGTACTCGCCACCACCACGCAGATTTGGTATTGCCACCACGCCGCCTTGCTCCAGCCATGGAATGTAGAGAGCATTAAAGTTTGGTCCATAGGTAATGCCAAAGCCACCATATCCAAACACCATCGTTGGTGCATTGCGATCGAACTTCAGTCCTCGCTTATGCAAGACGAACATTGGCAGTCGCGTTCCGTCCTTACTCGTCACCCACACCTGTCGCTCTTCAAACGCCGATGGATCGAATGGTGGTTGCACCTTGTAGTACACCGTGCTTGCATTTGTACCAACATGATACTCGTAAATCGTTGTCGGCGTAACGAAGGAACTAAACGAGAAGTACAACACAGTGTCCGTCGGTTCGCCACCAAAGCCCCCTACATTCCCTGCTCCTGGCAGGTTAACCGTGGTGAGTTGTTTGCCTTCCGTATCGTACACCGTCACATGATCGTGGACATCCATCATGCGGGTGACGAAGATTCTACCGCCGCCCCATGCCACAGAACTAATGGGTTGTATGGTTTCGCCAATCACCGTTTCCATACGTGGTGTGGATTCCAGATTGGTAATGCGAACAACCTTGCCATTCTTGGCATCCAGCGTCGTTCTACCGTAGAACATCCCATTGTGAAAGAAGGAAGGCCAGAACGCTTCATCCGGATGTGAATAAAGAAGCTTGAACTCACCTGGCGAATCCCAAGCCCCCTCCATGCCGATGTACTTGATGTAAATCCTGTTGCCTCGCATCCCTTGGTCGGCCTCGTAGCGGACGATGTACGGACAATGCTCTGGCACCCACATCCCTACTGATCGTGTTGGATGTTCCTTGTCGCGATAGGCCACAACATCCTTGTGTTGTGGTGTGCCAACCGTATGGTAACAGGTGTACTCGCCTTCGTTGCGTGCAGTGAGCGACAGTTCGTCGTCAGGCACGTCGTACCGATCGTAGAAGAACCCATTGCCATACCAACTCACGCCACCATTCTTGATACCACGCAAAGTATCGGCAAGCACCTTCCCCGTTGCAACTTCCAACACGAAGATCGTTCGCCAATCCGAACCCGCCATCGTCTTCCCAAAAGCCAAATACTTCCCGTCGCGACTTTCAGACGCAAAGGCAAGGGCAATCGTACCATCGTCGGAGAACGTATTCGGGTCGATCAACGTACGTGTAGTGTTCGATGTGCGATCACGCACCATGAGTACACCATGGTTCCTCACGCCATCGTTCTCGTAGTAGAACGTGTAGTTACCACGATGCCACGGCGCACTCACACTCTTGAACGAGCTTACCTCTTTCACGCGCTTGGCCAGCTTATCACGAAACGGAATTCGACGCAAGTACTCGCGAGCCACATCGTTTTCGGCAGCAACCCATGCCTCGACCTTCGGATTTCTATCATCCTCCAACCACCGATACGGATCTGGAACGGCAACACCATGCAACGTATCCACAACAGGTACCGTAGCCGTCGTAGGATAGGTAAGGGGCTGTCCACTCGCGCTGCCGACGCTTACAAGCGCACAGCACAACAAACAACACAACAAACCGCAAAGAGAGAGAGCCGACCTTTTGCTCATGATTTATCACCGATGTGAGAAGAACAATGCCCTTCCGTGACTGCGTCCCGCGAACTATGATGTCGCATCACGTCGACCGTGCATGGTCGCTACAAGAACGCGTCAACCCCTAAAATCGGGAAAGTGCCGTACATGGGTGTATGTGAGCGATGGTGGGAAGTTGGGCGGGCACCCAAGCTTTACACCAACGTTAAAGCTGAGGTTGACTTGACCGTACTGTCAGCCTAGACATTAGTACTCGTACTTAGGGCGATACCATAATCTTGCCAACACTTGCCCCCTGACTATTCTCGAACACCAACAGATACATCCCTGTTGGCAAGCCACTAACGCTGAGCAAAACTTCTTGCTTGCTGGAAGGACCTGGAAAGGCATGGAGTTGCGCGGTAAAGTCCCGCACTATACTGCCCGACAAGTTCACTAGGTAAAGCTGCATGTTGTCCTCCAAGGCAGTAGGAAAACGACCCAGAGTAACACGCAGATTGTCTGAGGCAGGATTGGGGTGCATCAATCCTACATAGAGATGCTCATAGTAATTGCTGATAGACGTAGCAATAGAGGTATTCGGTTCGAGCTTGAAGCCACATGTCTCCAACGTTGTGAAAAGCCACGGAATACCATTGTTGTCCATTCCAAGTCTTGTTAGTGGTACTTCGCTGTATGCACCAAAGGCCGAATCAGCAAAGCTGGTGTCGTAGACAATGCCGTTGTACGTAACGGCAATCAACCGCCGTTGCGTAAAGTCCCACAGGTATGCCGTATCAGACCTAGCAAACGCGATCACGGAATTGGCATTAATTGCGCTTCGCAGTTCGTGAACTGCAGAGTCCAATCGTGCCTGATCAGGCGTCCACTTGAAGCATGCAAGATGTGTTAGGCTCGCGGGAGCAAGAGTTGTGTCGACTATTGATCTTCCCGTTACCAAACTCACCTCCTGATCGGAACATGCAAACAACAGACGAAGTGGAACTGTTCTAATACCGATTCGAGGAGGTAGGATTGAGTCAGCGGCAGCATGGAGGTCAATTGCCATGACAGTGTCTTGTGCGATTCCCCACAACACGTTCGAAGAGGCAATTGTTGGAAGCATTGCCCATAGATATCCGCCAATTGCTGTCTTCTTCCAGGTTTGCCCTTTATCTGTGCTGGTCAACAGAAACCGTGGAATTGACCGGCAAACGATGATCGAATCGTTGAGCACATCAATTCGATCAGCGGTGAAACCAGCTGCTGAAGTCGCAACTGATTTCCAGTTCTCACCTTCGGTGCGTGTATAGACCGTTTTCGAGCAAAACGCAACCTCAGGGCCATCGTTAATGTGAACGTACCGGGTGACAAGGTATGCGTTCTTGAGTTCTGGTAGAACGGTAATGGGATCGGCTCTAGACGTAGGAAACAATGACGGTACTTTCTCTCCATTAGCCGTAACCATTCCCGTCAGAAAAGGAGTTCCGTTTTGTGTGAACGAAACACCAGGAGAGAAAGCAGAAATTGTATCTATCAGCCATGGAGTCTTGACGATGCGACCATCTGGTTTAGCAACAACGATTTTCCCATAGGTGCATAAGATAGTGTCGCCATTGTCGATCACCGCCTTCAATACCCCTTGAAATAAAGAGTCAAGACGATTCCTTCTCTCAATGCCAGTCTCCGACGTCATCGTATAAACACCCTCTCGCTCGTCATTTCCCATGACGCTAAAGCAGCCGATGATCCCAGAGTGGCCATTGTCACTGAAATATTCTGCATTGTCAATTTTCATGTTCGCCGTGTCCATACGCATGTAGCCTACATTGCCTGCTTGGAGCTTTCCAACGCTAAGTACCAAGTGCGTTGATAACTGATCTTCAATAGCAATCGAGCCATCGCCCAGCTTGAAGAGCTGCAGGTGTGGTACTCCGATTTCTATCCTCCGCACAACTTGTCCCGACAAAGTCGCAATGGTTATCTGACTGCTTCCTTGCAGGGTATATACCAGAGTATCGGCAACTCTTACCACCGAACGCACATTACTATCGGTTGCAATACTTCCAACTATGGTAGAGTCCCACTTGGCACCTGTGAACTGTAGCTCGAAGACCTTTGACTTTGCTACGGCAATGATCGACGAATCACCTTGCCTAGAATATACCTCAAACTCACCTATGCGTCGCCACTGGTCGGCCTTATTGTCAAAGTAGTACACCCTGCCTTGCATTGTGCACCCAACCAACTGTTGTGAAGCGTGAAACAGCTTGACGTTTCGGTCACCCGAGAAATGCGTTACTGGCCCAATCATTGATGACAATGTTGAATCAAACACATAAACACCAGCAACCTCTATATAACTCGTGTATAGCAGCCCCTTGTGAATAGCAGCTGATGATGGAGTTAAAAATCGGTAGTCCAAAAGCTCGCGAGGCTGCTCAAAGCTCTGTGCTAGGATTGAGGCCACCACACAGGTGGACATTACAAGTGTTAAGAATACTCTAGCCATGATTGATCCTCGAATCAGCTTCCACATAAACTCGTACAATTAGATGGTACGGGTACGCCAGGACACCCAGGATCGAACGTCGGATTACATTCAAAGTATAAGCGTGGCTCCTGTGTGCATGGATCCAAATTACTTGGGTCAGCAGAGATACTTTAGAAAGTTGTGGATGGTGGTAGAACTTACGACTTGACCGAAAGAAAAGAAAGGCGTAACCTGTGGTTGAATACAGTTTTTTCAAACTATCCCCAGGAGACGCCTTATGAACAGGGC
>JAGFIZ010000102.1 GCA_024103135.1 Bradyrhizobiaceae bacterium
TGATTTACTTGGTCGATGTTTGATCGACCAAATCATAGTCAATCCACGCCTGATAGAGATTCCGATTGTGCAGTTACAACCTGGTGTCTACCTCTTGACTATGGTGTCACCAAAAGGGTTTACAACACAATTTTTTCAACGCTGAAATCACATAATTATCTCAACAGAGGAGTTGTTATGCATCGTCGATTCGCTCTTTGGAGTACCTACACACTTGGTGTAGCCGTACTTCTCGCGGTGCTGATTGGGATCGGTACTCAGAGTGCGCATGCACAGGCAAATAAGCCAGAGTTGCCCACGCTCAGTCTTACTGGCACACAAAGTGGTTGGAATACCACCTACTACCCTGACGGGCGGATCTGGTCTGCTCAACAAGGAACCAATGGACGCCGTGAAATGCTTGTTCCGGTATTCATCAAGAATTGTTGGCGAACAACCGCTGACTATGAAGCTTTCCCTATCTATAGCTTCAAGTTTAAGGTTCAGTTCGACTCCAGTGCTTTGAAGTTCATTGGTGTTGAGAAGAATGGTCCACTTCGTGGAATCCAGAATACTCCGCTGACCTGCCTTGCACGTGATTTCGAGTTCTCGTCACACGTTGCTCGTGATACCACGTATCAGTCAGTCATCAATGCACCAATTCAGAACCGTTTGCGTGGCAAGCGTGTTATGATTGATGCAGTTTCTTCAAAGCCACTTCCACAAACTGGTGACATTACCACACCATGTGATCAGCGTCCATTCACGGAGCTGTGCTTCTTGCGCTTTGAAGTAATTGCACGTCCAGGTTCGGATCCTGTGAGCTCACGTACCCCAATGATTCTGACCAATGACACCTTGTGGTACAACGACTTCCAAGTTGGCTTCGAGCGTCCATTCCCTAACGATCCACAGCCATCAACGTATGCTGGTTTGGGTGGCGTCGACAACTTCTACTTCGATAACAACCTTATCGAGCAAGTTCGTGACCCACTACGTCCATCACGTCCTGGCATGCTTTGGGTTGAAGTAACTGACCTTATTCCTGCCTTGTCATTCACGAACGTTGCTGACCCACGTTTCCGCTTGGTAGACTCAGTTGCCAATTCAAACGGTACGGAGTGGTTCGTTGTAGATCCTATCACGATTGACTCTGGTTCGAACTACGACGACAACGTAAACGGTATCGGTACCCGCGACATTGATGTGATCAATGCTGTTCTTGGTACACGTGCTTACGACATCACGGTTCAGTCTGATCAGCCATGGCTGAAGTTCAAATCGTTCCTTAAGGGCGGCCCTGGTGAAATCAACCCATTCCCACAGCCATCACGTGAAGGCTATGTAGCATACCTCGACAAGGGTATCCTTGGTACAACGCTCGGTATGACGCCAATGGGTGACAATACCACACCAATGCGCGACTTGAACATGCGCATTATCTGTGATCCAAATGAACTTCCAAAGAATGACAACGACCCGATCGAACTCGCAGGAATTTATGTTGGTCACCTGACGTTCGAATCAAACTCGATTGCATTCTCTCCAGTTCGCATCAAGGTTACCTTCATCTACTTCCGTGCTCCATTTGAGCCAAATGAGTTTGATGAGAACAACCAATGGCAAACACGTCCAGGTGGTGCAGAACAAACAGGCATTCGTATCGAACTCCGTAACTCAGCCGATCCAGTTCAAAGAACCTACCTCGTAATGGGTGTTGGCGCTCGTGCAACAGACAATGCAGATCTTCTGTTCGGCGAAGGTGTTTGGGAAAACCCACTGTCCGGCTTTGGTGCTCGCTGGTATCCAAAGGATAAGGAAGGTAACGACATCTATCCTAACGGTTTGAGTGACTTGTGGGCAGCTACGGCTTCACGTCCAAAGGCTGCTTCACGCGACATTCGTAACATCTACTCGGACACTACACTGCTGTACTGGTGCCGTTTCAACGCTGGCAATGCAGCTAACTATCCAGTAGTTGTAAGCTGGGACGTTGATAACTTCTCACCGTCATCTGACCTGTTCATTCGCGACACACTGAACGGTTCACGTTTCAACGTGAACATGCGCAATGCAACTAACATTGGTGGTTCTAACTACTCATTCACAATCCGTGATGCAGACATCAACGCATTCGTGATTGAGTACACATTGCCAAAGGTTGCCCGCTTCCCTGTTATCAACAAGGGATGGAACCTCTTGTCAGTGCCAGTTAACCCATCATCGTCATACTGGAAGGACGTGTTCAAGAATTCCTTGAACATTCCAATTCGCTTCTCACAGAACATGTTCCAGACAAGTGAAACAAGCTTAGCTCCTGGTTTCGGCTACTTCGTAAAGTATAGCAACACTGTCGACAAGACGGTTGCTGGTAGCAGAATCAACAAGATCAATAGCGACGTATTCCCAACCCTGCTTACTGAAGGTTGGAATACCATCGGTTCGCTTTCTACTCCTGTTGGTACAAACAAGGTTAATGTACTTGCACTACCAACATCAACCTCAAATCCAACTATCGAAAGCGACATCTATCGCTACGTAACAGATCGTGGCTATCAAGCAGTTTCAGAAATCACACCTGGCTTGGGCTATTTTGTAAAGATCGCTGGTGAAGCCTATCTCCAGATGGATCCATCGATGCCAAAAGCTGGTGTTGACTTCAGCGCAGTTCGTTCCGCAATGCAATCGTCTGCAACACGCGTTACGGTTCTTGATGCCGAAAACCGCACGGCTGATGTATTCGTAGCTGAGAATGGCACTGTAGAAGCTCTCAACGTATTTGAGTTGCCACCGCTTCCACCGAACAACCTGTTCGATGTTCGCTTCAGCAACAACGCCTACGTTGAAACAGCAAACAACCCACTGATCCGCCTGCAAGGTGTAGACTTCCCAGTTGTTCTTACAATGAACAACCCAGCTCAGAACTACACAGTTGTAAACCCAGTAAGCGGTGAAGTTCTTGGTACAATCCTCGCTGGCCGTAGCAACTCGATCACTCTTACAGACAGCCGCACTCCTGCTGTTCGTCTGATGGGTGGCGACGTTGTAGCTGGTTCAGCTGTGGTTGTATCACCAAACCCAGTTCAGAACGCTGCAAACGTTACCTACACGGTTTCTGTAGCAGGTAACGTTACTGTTGAGCTGTTTAACGCAGTTGGCCAATTGGTTCAAACACTTGTAGCTGATGTTAAGACAGCTGGTGTTTACGATGCCAACTTCAATGCAAACACACTGGCAGCAGGTCGGTACATCGTAAAGGTTACAAACGGCAACACCGTTAACACCAGCACGATCACCGTTGTTCGCTAATCAAGGCAAGCTATAACCAAGGGCAGCAGTGATCCTGCTGCCCTTTTTTATTCACGGTACCATTTGCCACGATCTAATTAGGACGGACGCTCATGAAGTATTTGGCCTATATAACATTGGGGTTGCTACTCCTGGTGAGCTCTCTATGCTTGGCGACTGAGTTGCATGCACAGAAGATCGAGCTACCTCTTACAGTCAAGAACATCACTCCGGTGAAGACTGGCGAATTCTTGTTTACGGTAGGGGCTCATCCTCAGGGTACGAATGGCCTTGATACAGCGATTGGTGAAAGAGAAATCCCTAGTATTCCTTTGCCGGGCGACATCTACTATGTGTGGACCATAGCC
Source organism: Bradyrhizobiaceae bacterium (assembly GCA_024103135.1). GTDB lineage: Bacteria > Bacteroidota > Ignavibacteria > Kapaibacteriales > Kapaibacteriaceae > OLB6. The sequence continues at coordinate 3,636 of JAGFIZ010000102.1, forward strand.
CCTTACGAAGAAGAAATTTGGCTGAGCCCTCGAGAGTACCGTAAGCTTTTGCCGGATTCAGCATTTATGGTGTCTTACGACCTCAGAATTAACTGGAGTGGTGGAAAGGTCGAGATTACATGGCCAGGTAAGCTACATGAGGGAATCGACTCGGCTTGGATTACTGACGGTTATAGTGACTTTCCTGACAACTTCCTTTCGGCAAAGGTCACCCCTGGTGGAAAGTTCCTTACAGACAATCCAAGTATAACGCGCCTTAAAGTTCTTGTCTGGTACAACAGTAAGGTGCTAAGCGTGGACGATGATCGTGGAATGGAGGAAAGGGGCAATGGAATTGCACACATACCTCACATTGGCATTGCACCTCATCCAGCTGTGGGAATGACGAAGATTACCTGTACTTCGAATATTTCGCAGATTGTAGTAACTGATGCTTCGGGTAGAGAGTTGATACAATTCCAAGCGCAGAACCAGACAGAATGTCTAGTCAATCTGTCCGATCTTTGCAGTGGTCTATACACCCTGTGTGTTGTAGAACAAGGCGGAAACACAAACTGCATTCCTTTTATCCATGAGTGAAGAACACTCCATAAATAGAAGTCAGCACAACAAGAATCGATACCGAGGTAGGCGAAGATTCCGCAGCAATGATGCCGGCGGACGTATGCGACCTGTTGGAACGGTAACGGTAGTGATTCCACTTCTCAACGAAGAAGAGTCGCTACCAATTCTGGGTGCAAAGCTCGAAGAGGTACTTAATCGTATCGCTCCGGACTCGTGGAATGTGTTGTTCATTGATGACGGTAGCACGGACGGATCGTATCGTGTTCTAGAAGACCTTCATACCAAGAATCATCGCTTCACGGCTATTCGATTCAGACGGAACTACGGTAAGAGTGCAGCCCTGGCTGTTGGTTTTGCCGAAGCTCGAGGCGAATACGTCATCACCATGGATGCAGACCTGCAGGATGATCCTCAGGAACTGCCGGCTCTCATTGCAAAACTGGAAGAAGGGTACGACCTGGTGTCAGGTTGGAAGCGGAAACGGTATGACCCTTGGCACAAAACAATCCCATCAAAGCTGTTCAATGCCGTAACATCTATGATGTCGGGTATCAAGTTGCACGACTTCAATTGTGGACTCAAGGCATACAGACGGGAAGTTGTCGAGACCGTACAGGTGTATGGCGAAATGCATCGCTACATCCCGGCGCTGGCACACTGGGAAGGCTTTCGTGTAACTGAGCTTCCTGTTCAGCATCATCCGCGCAAGTATGGCGTCTCCAAGTTTGGTGTAAGTCGATTCCTTAAAGGGTTTCTAGACCTACTCACCGTGCTCTTTACGACCCGTTTTGTCAAGCGCCCCATGCACCTGTTTGGTGGTGTAGGAGGGTTGTTTGCGCTAATTGGATTTGTTACCGACCTATATCTTGCCATTGAGTGGGCACTAGGCCTTACATCGCTAAGTAACAGGCCCCTTGCCTTGTTTGGTGTAGCGATGATTATTGTAGGCGTTCAACTTGTTTCGATCGGACTAATTGGAGAGCTCATCGTCAAGAACAGTTTGAAGCGCGAACGGTATTCTATTAAGGAGAGGATTCCATGAGCTTTCGCAATGCGATTGTGGTACTGGTCTTTGTCACCTGTGCTGTTGGACTTTCTGCCCAGGTGAGATTTCGCATTGCGGCAGGCCTAAGTACGGATTGGATTACCAACAACAACCCAGCAACGTATCGAATGGTTGCCGAGGATAATGCGAGCGATGACAAGCCCGCAGGTGGCAGTCTTGATGGAATGCAGATGGGTTGGGGTTTGCATGGTTATGCCGACATCGACAAACAGAAGTACTTCCGGATTCCGTTCGGTGTTGACTATTGGATGTACGATGGTACACAGTCGATACAGAGCTACCTCAGCGGAGTTCAGGTCCGCCATGAAGTGAACATCGTTAGCACCAAGGTTGGTTTCGAATGGTCGTTTGCAGAGTTCCCGCTTGCATACGCACGAGCATACCTAGGTGGCGAGATACGACCAACCTTCATTGGCGCAAACAATGTTCATTCGCGGTTGTGGGAGTACGGTAACTCGGAGATTCGTACCGACACAACAACCGATGTGAGTCTGAAGGAAGCCTGTACCCGCGTTGGTGGAATGGTTAGACTAGGGATCGAGGGCGAACTGTACTACCCAGTGTTTATCAACACCAGTGTGGCATGGGGCGTAATGAATCTGATTGGACGAGATACTAGGCCCACATGGGAAGGGGGCAGAGGAGAGCTTCTGACCGTCTCCAAATTGAATGAAGCAGGTGAGAGCTACGTTGAACACCTGAACTTTACCTTCATGATTCAAGTTCGACTGTAATGAACTACCGTGCAGATTGCATTCACTTTGTTGGATGTGTTCCCTGCAAACCAAACAAGATGTATGGTGCTGAATGTAGCGACTGCTCGTACTACACTCAGCGGAAGGGTAGAATACTCGTCATTAAACTGGGTGCTGCTGGTGACGTGATTCGTACCACCGTCATCCTTTCCTCGATTCGTGAGGTCTACCCGGAGCATGAGATATGGTGGATAACGGAAACACCACAACTGCTGCCTTCCAGCGTACACAAGCGCCTTGAGTTCAACCTTGCCAATACGCTGTTGGTACAGGCAACAGAGTTCGACGTTGTCTACAGTCTTGATAAGGATGCGTTTGCCTGCGCTCTGGAACTGTCCGTAACGAAGAAGCAGACCTTTGGTTTTACCCTGCAGGATGGGTTACCTGCTCCTGCCAATGAACTTGCTAGGCATAAGTTTATCACGGGCATTTTTGATAGGGCAAACAAGGCCAATACACTCTCATATCAGCAAGAAATACTTGAGTTGTGTGGCTTTACGTATACAGGACAAGAATACGAGCTTGATGTACCGGGTGCTTCACCGCTCGTTATCGAAAGCAGTGCACCAGTCGTTGGTTTGAATACTGGTTGTGGGGATCGATGGGTGTCGAGAGAGTGGCCCTTGGACTACTGGAAGCAGCTCATCACTCAGCTTGCAGATTGGAAGTACACCGTCGTACTCCTTGGTGGGCCTGCAGAACATGAACGAAACATTGAGTTGTCTAGTCAAACACAGGCAGTCTATCGGGGCACGTATTCACTACCAGACTTTGTTGCCGTAGTCAACAGATGCGATGTGGTGGTGAGTGCTGTTACAATGGCAATGCACGTTGCAATTGCAATGAAGAAGCCCTTGGTGCTAATGAACAACATCTTCAACAAGCATGAGTTCGAACTCTATGGTCGGGGAGAGATCATTGAACCACCCCTCGAATGCCAATGCTTCTTTGGTCAAACATGCACGAACACAGAGTATCGATGCATGGACCATTTAATGCCACAAACGGTGGCAGATGCTGTTAAACGTTACTTGTAGTACGTCTGTTCGAATGCATGTCCGTCCTTCCTGCCAAGGATCATGCGAAACCATAGCCCCCTGACAAAGCCAAGCCCGTAACCAAATAGTTGAACGCATGAGGCAACGACACTTAGGATTCCAACGGTAATGGATCGCTGACGAAGTGTTGCATGAAGTAGGATGAGAGCTAGGTACAATGCAAGCGGAAGGAGTGTAGACCAGCCAAGGGGAACGACGATGGTATACACGATGGCAGTGATTGAGTAGGCCAGAAAGGCGACTGGGAAGAAATGCGTGAGCTTGAGCGTGCCAGGATGCTTGATGGTTAGGTTGATACGGGCATCCCCACTATTGAACACCTGCCGGTAGAACTTGCGTAGATCAGTACGTCGTTTGTGGTAGACCCACGCCTCCGGAATAAGGCCAACCTTGAAACCTGCCTTGATCATACGAATGCTCAAGTCGATGTCCTCGCCAAAGCGCATAGGTGCAAAGCCCTTGGTGACGTTGAACACCTCACGATCCATACCCATGTTGAATGACCGAGGGTGGAATGCGCCACCAGTTCTCACTGCCGAGCCACGTATGCCTCCAGTGGTGAGGATGGACGTCATGGCATAGCTGATGGCCTTCTGAACAGGCGAAAACGCCGTATGCTCCCTGTCTGGTCCACCAAATGCCTGAAGTCCCCTTTGCGTACGCGCAGCATCGATCGAGGCTAGCCAGGTGGGTGGTACGGTACAATCGCTATCCAGGAACAGGAAGACATTGCCATCGGCAATGGTACACCCATGGTTACGTGCCGGACCAGGTCCACCATTCGGAATCGTGACGTAGGTAATGTCCAAACTTCCCGTCCATCGTTCGCAGACGTCTGCAGACGTAACCGTGGAGCCGTCCTCGACAACGACGATCTCGAAGTCCTTCAGCGTCTGTGCAGCCAAGCTCTCAAGGAGCTCGGCCATCTCATCTGGTCTGTTGTACACAGCCACGATGATGGAATATTTCACCATACCTCCATGATTGGAATTGTTGGCCCGAATGGATCATGTAACCAGGCAAACCATCTACTTGTGGCTACGAACTTAGCTCATGGTATCTTTGGTATCCATGACTACATCAAGTAATCGCGATTTAGCTGCAGTTGTAGAGCAATTTGCAAAGCATCCACGTACCCGACGCAATTTTCGCATGCAGTATCGGTTGGCTGTTCACACCCTGATACCGTGGTTGGAGAAGCTCGGCGTTCTGCCTGCAAATCCAGCAGTCTGTGAAATTGGTTGTGGCGAAGGTGGCGTCATCGATGCATTTGCACAACACGGTACGTCGGCAGCACTAGGGACTGACATCGTTGGATTGTTGCTAGAGCAGATATCGATTCCCATTGCAAAGGAGCTCAACCTGCCGGTTGATTTCACCGCTCACGATGTGATCGGCGATGCAATACCACCAGAGTGGGATCAGCGCTTCGACGTAGTTGTCCTCCGTGACGTTATTGAACACCTGGACGACCAAGGGGCTGCAATGCGTTCGATACGACGTATTCTCAAGCCCAACGGAACGATTCTCCTGACGTTTCCACCGTATACGTCGGCCTTCGGCGGACACCAACAACTACTCGGCACCACACTAGGAAATCTACCGTTTGTACATCTCCTGCCACGGAGTGTGTTTGAGCAGATCATTAAAAAAGGTGATGAGGTAAACCAGGACGAAGTTCGCAGACTACACGCAATTCGAGCTAGCGTAAAGGGCGTAAAGGATGCAGCACGGAGGGCAGGACTAGAAGTACTCGCAGAGCGCTACTTTGGTTTACGTCCTGTTTTTCGATGGAAGTACAACCTTCCCATCCCTACGCTTGAGCTTACTGCAGTCCGTGGATTTCCACTTGTGAAAACATTGGCAATGGAAGCAGCAATTGTTTTCCGGCCGGCACGCTAGTGGTGAACTCGCGAACCAGTGCCGTGAGTCCTGCAGTCTAACATCACAACCATGAAGAAAACGGTTCTTGTCATCGCCTATCATTTTCCGCCAGGTGGCGGACCCGGTGTGCAACGCATCCTCAAGCACGTGACTTACTTGCGCGAGGCTAATTGGACGCCTGTTGTCCTCACCGTCGAAAACGGAGACTTCCCCGCTCGCGATGAATCACTGCTTGAACAAGTCCCTGCTGACGTAACGGTAATCCGCGTACCCATCGTCGAACCGTACACCATCTACAGAAAGTTTATGGGGTCGAAGGGGGCTGCGGTAGACGTGAACGTAAACAAGAGTGCAGCCGAAATGCGCGGACTCAAGGAGAAGCTCGCTCATGCCGTGCGAGCGACGTTCTTTGTGCCAGATGCACGCGTAGCCTGGTGGCGTCCAGCAGCACAAGCAGCGCTCAAGGCCGTTCGGCAACACAATGTCAACGCCATTTACAGCTCCTCCCCACCTTACACGTGCTCCTTGATCGCACGGTCAGTCAAGCGCAGCACTGGCTTGCCATGGGTTGCTGGTTTTCGAGATCCTTGGACGGGATTTCTGACAACACCTGAACGATGGTGGCTGCCGGCGTCGGTAGATAGAGCAATGGAGCGATCCGTATTTCACGAAGCCGATGCAGTGGAATGTGCGTGGCAAGGGATCATTGACGATGCGATGGAGAAAATGCCAGATCTACGGCGTGACAAGTTCCATCATGTGCCCAATGGGTATGATCCAGCCGACTTCCCTCCCAACCGGTATGTGCCAAACAACCGCTTTACGATAACGTATACTGGATCGTTGTACGGCAGACGAACGCCTGCAGCATTGCTTCAGGCACTCGATGAACTTCGGAAGGACAACAAAATTTCTGTTGCCGACGTCCATCTGGTCTTCGTTGGACGGTTTGGCAACGAAGTCCATAGCATGTTAAGTGAATCGGCCTTTGCTCAGTCCATCACAACCATCGACTATGTAACACACACCGAAAGCATTGCTTATCTACAATCATCGGAAATGAGCTTACTCATTGTAGATGATGCCAAGGAGAGTGCTGGAATTGTGCCTGGCAAGGTGTACGAGTATCTAGGTGTAGGCCGACCAGTCATTGCCATTGCACCAGCCCAAAGTGCCGTCGAACAATTGATAACCGAAACTCAGGCTGGTTTCTCCGTCCCTGGTACAGATGTTGCTGCACTTTCGTCCAGATTGCTCACAGCCATCACCAGATGGAAGAATGCCGAGCCGATAGCTACCCCTAATGTCGACGTAATACGTCAGTACGAACGAAGGACCTCAGCTTTCAAGCTTGCATCCATCCTTGACCAACTCACAACCACATGAAAAAAATTCTCTCTGCTGCACTGGCCATCGTTGCTGCCTACATCGTGTTCAAGGTGTTGTACTGGATCTTCTGGTTTGCTTTCTCCTTTGCAGTGACGATGATCCAAGTCCTCCTGGTACTGGCACTGGCAGTTCCACTGTATGTTATCATAAGCAGGAAGTTGTTTAGATGATCTCGAGCTATCGCTACATAGCCCCCTTCCTAATGCTTATGTGCATTGGGTCGGCCACGTTGAATGCACAAGCGCTGTGGAATCCGCTTGCTGTTGACGTTACCCGAAGTCTAACGCGCGACCTGTTTGAAAACAACGCCGTGCCCTATGTACAACCGATGGTAACGGCAATCAATGCAACGTCGAATGCACGGTTCTATGATGCTGCATATGTTCCCGAGAAGGTCGACAAACCATACTTCAGGGTCAGCGTCCATGGAATGATGGGCAAGGTTACCGAGTCCATGAAGTGGTACACTCCAACGCTCGAGTTTGGTCCACGTGTTAATGTCGTGGAGGTACTTGCACGACATGGCAACACAACGTTCGAGGACGGCAAGCTTAAGTACACTATAAAGCCAACGTATGCCGACACGTTAGGGCTGACCACTGCCTTGGTGAAGGAGTTGTTAAGGGACGGACTCGATAGTGGTTACTTCTCGCTACCAGACCAAGGCGCCACGTTGTTTGGTTACCTGCCCGATGCAAAGGTTGGTCTACCAAGCTCTGAACAGATGACAATGCTCTTGCACAACAGAGCAGAGTACCTGATTCAAGACAGTGCTGGGCGGGCACAACTTGACTCGTTGTTGGGCAAGCTAACATTACCATCTGGACTCACCCTACCACCAGGAGTAAACCTAAGCTCGCTCATAGCAGCAGTACCACAGGTGGAGGTTGGCTCATTGTTTGGGACGGAGGCACTGATTCGATTTGTGCCACCAGTTCAGTTTGACAAGAACATCGGACGGTTTGCTTTCTGGGGTTTTGGTCTGCGGCATAGTCTCTCACAATACTTCCCCGACCGTTGGTTTGATCTAGCTGCGCAAGCCGTCTATCAAGGAACGAGTTTGAAGAACACGGTTGGCTTCACGAAGGCAGAGCTTGACGCCAGTGCCCGCATTTGGAGTGCTAACATTCATGCAAGTAAGGAGCTCTGGGGCACCCTGGCTGTGTACTCAGGTGTGAACTGGGAACGAATCGACGTCACAACATCCTACACATACGCTCTCCCACAAGAAGTGCAAATTCAATTGGGCTTGTTGCCTGATGTTCCAATTGGTGAAGAGTCAAAGCCAACACCAGAGCAACCAGGTGATACCAAACCGCAAACGAGTACGGTGGTATCGGGTGATACCAATGTCAAGTGGACGATTGGTGCGACTGCTGCAATTGGTAACCTGCGGTTAGCCGTAGACTATTCGATGAGCAACTTCAACATCTTCACAGCTGGCTTGTCGTATACCTTCTAGTCACTGAGTGCAATTGTCTTGCCGACGTTGATCACACCGTCTGCCTTTAGTCCGTCAATCAACGTCATCCACTCAGCTAACTCCACTCCACACGCCTTAGCATCGGGGAGAAGTGCCTCCAGGTGCAGTCCATCCTTTCCGGCATCGCGCAGCTTCTCTACCAACCGACCACGCCACAACCGTCGGGGCTCCCCACGTAACAGTGGTTCCTTCTTGCGCTGTGTCTGGAAGGGGGCTTTAGGCAGGTAGGCAGAAGGGCAGATATTGGTAAGAGGACATGCCTCACAATGCGCCGAACGTGCTTTGCAAATCGTAGAACCCAGATCCATCACCGCATGATGCCATGTAGCAGCTTCACGATCAGGGATAATGGACTTGGCAAAGGTTCGCACGGAGGACATAGACTCCAGGGCACCCGTGTGCGGTTGTGACGTCATGAGTCGTGAGTACACACGTCGAACGTTTACGTCGACTACGATTGTCCTCGTACCATAGATAAAGCACGGCAGGCTTTCCGACGAGTAGGCACCAATGCCAGGCAGAGTCCGCAGTACGCTTGGTTCATCTGGTACGACGCCATTGAACGTTGTGGTTATTGCCAAGGCTGTATCGCGCAGGCGAATCGCACGGTTGTTATAGCCGAGACCTCTCCACGCTGTTATGATCTGAGCATTTGTTGCTGCCGACAGTGATTCAAGCGTAGGAAACACCTTGAGAAATGCCGGTAGTAACGATGCCACCCTGCTGGCTTGGGTTTGCTGCAACATGAACTCCGAAACCAGGATCACGTATGGGCTAGCCCCCTTCCCTCTCCATGGATACGGGATTGCTGATTGTGCATACCAATCAAGTAAGGCCGACTGGATGTGCGTGGTATTTTTGACCGAAATCATTCATTGCAACCTACACACACAATGGTAGACGAAGCACTTGTCCAACAAGCAGTAGCTGCTGCAACCGAGGTTCGACGTCATGCCTACGCACCCTACAGTGCCTTTAGCGTCGGAGCTTGTGTAGTCGATTCGCAAGGCAATGTCTATCGTGGCTGCAATGTCGAAAATGCCTCTTATGGGCTAACGCAATGTGCAGAGAGAGCTGCTGTAACGGCAGCAACAGCTGCAGGCAACCGAGACATTGTCCTCTGCGTCATTGTAACCGAGGCAGCAGAACCAACAGCACCTTGTGGTGCATGCCGACAAGTCCTGAGTGAATGTAATCCATCAATGCTGATTGTTTCGCTGACCACCACAGGTTCGGAGAAACGATGGACACTATCCCAGCTATTGCCTGATGCATTCGGTCCATCCAACCTAGGATCAACCAGATGAGGAGCTCAACAACCGACGGTTCGAAGCTTGGTTTTGCCGTCGGATTTCAACTCTGGTTGGTTGTAGCCGTATGTGCGCTTGGGTACTTCGTCGACATCTACGACCTGATCCTCTTTTCGATAGTTCGAGTAGAGAGTCTTAAGGACATCGGCGTGTCAGCCAGCCAAATTCTTCCAGCCAGCGAGTTAATCCTGAACTCACAGATGGCGGGCATGTTGTTAGGGGGCTTGTTGTTTGGTGTCCTTGCCGACAAGCGAGGGCGGATGGGTGTACTGCTCGGTTCGATCCTGCTTTACTCCATCATGAACATCATCAACGCATTTGTTAGCAGTGTTCCTGCCTATGCCGTGATGCGTTTCTTTTCCGGGATTGGCCTAGCAGGCGAGCTCGGTGTTGCCATTACGCTCGTGTCGGAAGTCATGCCAAGCAGGTCACGTGGCCTAGGAACAACCATCGTTGCCTCCACAGGAATTCTTGGGGCAGTAGCTGCCTATGCCGTCCATTCTACCTTCAACTGGCGCATGGCCTTCATTGCTGGTGGTGTGCTTGGTCTGCTACTCCTGGTGATGAGGGTGCGATTGCACGATAGCGGCATGTTTCATCGTACCAAGGAGCAGGACGTGCCACGAGGTAGTTTGCGGATGTTGTTCTCCAGGAAGCGCATCGTCCCATACCTCAGTGCCATTGCGATTGGCATGCCCACATGGTACATCATTGGCGTGTTGGTCACCTTCTCGCCTGAGTTTGCCCGCGAGCGAGGGTCCACCGAGCTTGTCATCGGTGGTCTAGGCGTCATGTGGGCCTACGTAGGTCTTGTTGCCGGTGACCTGGCCAGTGGACTAGCAAGTCAGCTCCTTCGCAGTCGGAAGGCAGTGATCCTTCTGTTCCTGATTCTCATAGCCACGACGGTCTGGTGGTATCTCACGTCGGAAGCCCTCTCTGCCAACACCGTATACTTTCAGTGTGGTCTGCTTGGCTTTGCTGGTGGCTATTGGGCCGTATTCGTAACCACAGCAGCAGAACAATTTGGTACCAATCTTCGTGCTACTGTTGCCACAACAGTTCCGAATTTTGTACGAGGTGCCTTGGTTCCGATTCTCATGCTTTTCCATCAATTCAGGGATGCTTTGCCGGTGAGTACGGCATGGCTAGGTTTGACGAATCGAACTCTTGCTTCTAGTGCAGCGTTGGTTGGTATTGTTGTACTCGTCGTTGCACTTACGGGCTGGATATCGTTGCGCGAAACGTTTGGTAAGAATCTCGATTATCATGAGTCCTAATCCACTACCCTCATTTTCAAAAAGGTGTGCTATGCGTAAGTATGTGGTTCTTGCTCTGATGGCAACTTGCTTGGTTGCTGGTGCCTCCGCTCAGAAGGTGTTCTTGGGTCCGACGTTGTTGTTTAAGGCCGGTGTAAACGGTGGCAACATTCCAGAAGGACAAAAGACGGCGATGAACTTCAATGGTGCGCCTGACATCTCTGCGAACCTATTGTGGCTGTTCAACAAGGATGCCAACATTGGTCTTATTGCCGACCTTGCCTATAACACGGTTTCGTATCGCATGCGCCCTGAAAGTGAGGCACTTGCAACAGACGATAACACAATCATCATTAAGCCATCATACTTCACGATTGCACCAAGCATCTACTTCAGCGGCTTTACTCTTGGAGTGGGCTTTGGTTTTCCAACTGCAATCAGCGTTGCAACGGTAAGCGGAGCAAGCATGTCGTCGAATACAGACAACATGCAAAGTCCAGCCATTGATGTACGCGTAGGGGGCATGATTCCCGTCCTTGAACATTCAACAGGCAGACTCAGTGCGCTTATTCACTTTGCCTACTCCCTTACCGGCATCAACAAGAGCATAACGGGTGTGGACGACACCTACAATCCAAAGGTTATCTCTGGTGGTCTGGGTCTCGCATATCACTTCAACCTCACCAAAATGATGGAATGACGCATTCTCAACGCATCGTAGTACTTGACTTTGGATCGCAGTATACACAGCTCATCGCCCGCAAGATTCGAGAGGTGGGCGTGTATGCCGAGATTCATCCATACTCAATAGAACGCGAACAACTCGAAGCCCTGCAACCGCAGGGCATCGTGTTATCGGGCGGACCCCAGAGTGTGTATGCCGAAGGAGCACCACATCCGTCGTTCGATGTATTTGCACTTGGCATCCCCGTTCTGGGTATCTGCTATGGCCTTCAGCTCATTGCCTGGCAGCTAGGTGGAAGCGTCGACAAAGCCGCGCGCCGTGAGTTTGGTCGGGCAGAGCTGACCATTGACGACGATGGCGATCTGCTTAAGGGGCTTGGTAGTAGTACCCAGGTGTGGATGAGCCATGGCGACCACCTTACGGCAATCCCACAAGGATTCGACAAGATTGGTCATACCGCCAATGCCGATATCTGTGTAGTTCGCAATGCAGAACGAAGGATCTGGGGTGTCCAGTTCCATCCAGAAGTACACCATACGCCGTTGGGTACAACCGTCCTGCGAAACTTCGTCATTGACATTTGTGGCTGTACACCTGATTGGAATGCAGAGTCGTTCATTGAAAGCGCTGTCAGGTCGATCCAGGAAACCGTCGGCAACGGCGGTGTGATCTGTGCACTCAGCGGTGGTGTAGACAGTACGGTAACTGCAGTTCTCCTTCACCGTGCAATTGGTAAGCAGGTGCATTGTATCCATGTGGACAGTGGACTCATGCGTCAGGGTGAAAGCGAACAGATTGTTTCGTTGTTTAAGGAGCATTTCCAACTAAGTGTCGACCTGGTTGACGGATCGGAACTGTTTCTTTCAAGACTCGAAGGTGTAGACGATCCCGAGAAGAAGCGGAAGATCATTGGTGGTACATTCATCGACTTGTTTGAAGTCGAGGCAAAAAAATTCTCCGATGCAAAGTTCCTGGCTCAGGGAACACTCTATCCGGACGTTATCGAAAGCGTCAGCATCAAGGGTCCATCGCAGACAATCAAGACTCATCACAATGTTGGTGGCTTGCCCGACAGGATGAACCTGTCACTCATCGAACCATTCAGAGAATTGTTCAAGGACGAGGTTCGCGCTGTAGGTAAAGCACTCGGCATACCGGACTGGTTCGTGGAGCGGCATCCATTCCCTGGGCCTGGTCTGGCAATTCGCATTCCAGGGGCAGTCACAGCTGAGAAAGCCAACATTCTTCGGAAGGCCGATGCCATCTACATCGAAGAGATTCGCAATGCCGGGTTGTACAACGAGATATGGCAGGCCTTTGCCGTCCTCCTGCCCGTTAAAACCGTCGGCGTAATGGGCGACGAGCGCACCTACGAGTATGTGTGCGCTTTACGGGCAGTTACTAGCACGGATGGGATGACGGCAGACTGGTATCCGTTCCCATACGACCTCTTGGCAACAATCAGCAGTAGAATTATCAATGAAGTTCGCGGTATCAACCGTGTTGTCTATGACGTTTCGTCGAAACCACCTGCAACTATCGAATGGGAGTAAACATGGATCCTGTCTGGATGCACCTTTTGGTTAACCACATTCCAATCATCGTACCTGTTTTCGGACTGCTTGTTGTGATCGTTGGGCTGCTGCTGAAGAATCCAACGGTTAAGCGTGTTGGAATTGTCGTTTACGTTGTTTCGGGACTTGCCATCTACCCAGCGAATATGACTGGTGAATCTGCCGAAGACAAGGTAGAGCAGATCAGCGGTGTTTCGAAACACCAAGTACATGAGCACGAAGAAGCAGCAGAGCTGATGCTTACGCTAATGTCCGTTGCCCTGGTCTTGGGCTTGCTTCACCTTTTCAATCGTCCAGCCAACCCCATGTTCCAACGCATGGTGCTGATTGCATTCATCCTTGCTGCTACGTGGAGTGCCGTGCAGGGTGTAATAACAGGACATGAAGGAGGGTTGATTCGCAGACCCGACCTTGGCAACACCCAGGCATCTGGCATGCCGGCAGAAAATTCACAGCAAACACACTAGTCATCCAAACATTCCCCAGAGCACATTCTCATGCACTGCCTAGTACCTATTGCCAATGGCTCCGAAGAGATGGAAGCCGTCATCGTAATCGACATGCTGCGTAGAGCAGGTGTAGATGTTACGGTTGCAGGTGATGGAGACATGGTAACATGTTCACGGGGAATTCGCATCGTTCCCGACATCGCCATTGATGATATCGCCGATGACGATGAGTTCGACATCATTGTTCTTCCAGGTGGCAGTCAAGGTGTTCAGAATTTTATCGAGAATGATGCACTACGGCAAATCCTGGCCAGACATAGAACCAGACGCAAACCACTTGGTGCCATCTGTGCCGCACCCCTTGTGCTGCACGAGTATGGCTTGCTCCGCGGCGATGCCAAGATCACCTCTCACCCTTCATGTGAGACCGAGTTAAGCCCGTACAACTATTCAACAGATCGCGTTGTTGAAGACATGGGAATAATCACCAGCCGCGGCGCGGGAACAGCGTTTGAGTTTGCTCTTGAGCTCATCCGACGGTTTGTGGATGAAGCAACGGCACGACGCGTATCAACCGACATTGTCCTTTACGAATGAAACGATACCTGATAACCTCTGCACTGCCGTATGCCAGTGGCATAACCCACCTTGGCAACGTTGTTGGCAGTACGCTACCGGCAGACATCTATGCACGATACTGCCGACTGGCAGGAAGAGACACCCTGTACATCTGCGGGTCCGACGAACATGGTGTGGCAATCACCATTGCTGCAGAGAAGGCCAAAACGAGTCCGCAATCTCTCGTTGATCAAATCCACACCACTAATGCTGCAGCGCTCAAGGCCATAGGCATTGACTTCGACTACTTCGGTCGGACAACCGATCCATTGCATGCGCAGACTGCACAAGAATTCTTCACCACTTGGATTGATAAGGGGCTCCTGGTAGAGCGAGAAGAAGATCAGTTCTTCGATACACAGTCTAACATCTTCCTTCCCGACAGGTACGTTGAAGGGGTGTGTCCTAATTGTGGGTACGACAAAGCCCGTGGAGATCAATGCGATAATTGTGGTGCCTACTACAATCAGCTGGATCTAAAGAACCCACGCTCCGTTGTGAGTGGTAATGTGCCAGAAGTTCGGAAGACCAAACACTGGTACTTCCGTCTTGACGCATTTCAAGAGTGGACGGAGCAGTACATCGAGCGTCATGCAAAGGAATGGAAGGACAACGTCCTCCAGCAAAGCCGATCATGGCTAAAGCAAGGCCTTGCAGAGCGCGCCGCAACACGTGATATGGATTGGGGCATCCCTGTACCGGTCGACGGTGCCGCAGGAAAGGTCCTATACGTCTGGTTCGAGGCAGTACTCGGCTACATCTCTGCAACAAAACGATGGGCCGTCAACCAAGGAACACCGGACGAGTGGGAGCGTTGGTGGAAGAATGCCGACACGCAGTACACGGCATTTCTCGGCAAGGACAACATCGTCTTCCACACCATCATCTTCCCGATTCTTCTTCACACAAGAGAATCGGAAGGATACATTCTTCCTGCGCAAGTACCAGCCAATGAGTTTCTGAATCTTGAAGGACAGAAGTTCTCCAAGAGCAGAAACTGGGCTATCGACATTGTCGAGTACAGAGAACGTTTCCCACTCCCTGAACACATCGACGTTCTACGGTACGTACTCACGATGAACATGCCAGAGACTAAGGACAGTGACTTTACCTGGCGTGATTTTCAAGCGAGAACGAACAACGAGCTGGCAAGCATCTACGGAAACTACGTGAACAGAGTGATGCTGTTTGCTCACAAGCAATTCGAAGGTCGTGTTCCAGTGGTTCCGTCCAACGTTCAGGACGGACCCGACGAAGTGGCCTTAAATGAAGCACTTCAACATGCAGTTACAAGTGTGGCCAGTTCGTTGGATGCATTCCGATTCAGGGATGCCGCTACCGAAGCCATGAATGCTGCACGCGCTGCAAACAAATACTTCAACGATTCTGCTCCGTGGAAGAGTATCAAGACCAACCCAGAGCAGTGCGCTTATTCCATCAATGTTTGTTTGCAAGCAGCTCGAACGCTTAGCATACTCTTTGCACCATTCGTTCCTGTTGCAGCACATGCCGTTCAAGACATGTTAGGTGAACCACACCATGCTGGAGCTGTTGCCGAAGGATGCCAGAATGTATGGGATGACGCTGCAGAGCGCACACTTCCAGGTGGCCGACAACTGGGTCAGCCAACCATCTTGTTCCAACGAATCGAAGACGACATAGTGAACGCACAACTTCAGATGCTTCAGAACTCAGCCGCAACGAGTGGAGCTCCTTCAGCCGATGCAGAACAAACACCGCAAATCACCATTGATGATTTTGGTAAGGTTCAACTACGCACGGCCGTGATACTTGAGGCAGAGCCAGTTGCAAAGAGTAAAAAGTTGATGCGACTCCAGGTTGATCTAGGTTCAGAGAAACGTCAGATTCTCGCTGGCATTGCGCAACACTATTCTGCTGAGGAACTGGTAGGGAAGACCATCGTCGTCGTCGCCAACCTCAAGCCAGCAAAGCTGATGGGACTTGAGAGCCAGGGCATGGTACTGGCAGCATCCAATGCAGAAGGCAAGCTCACGCTCATAACCCCGTCCGACGTAGCAGTTGGTATTGGTGCAGAGGTTCGATGAGTAGAGACTCACAAACGCCAGACCATGGTGAGCCACTCGTCAATGCAGCCGGCAAGGAGCCCGTTGCCATTGTCAAGCAGCGACGTCTGCTAAACAGATGGGGACTCTTTGCATTGTTCTTCATCACAGCGACAGCAACTGTTCTGTACGTGAGCAACGTGATTGCAGTTAACAAACTTTCGGCAGAAGTCGACGTTTACCGCAAGCAATGTGACTCACTCGAAACGCTGAACAAGAGTCTGCGAACAGAAGCATACAAACTCCAGGGTTCAGAACGAATAACGCGTATTGCGGCTGACAAGCTTGGCATGATACCGCCACCAGAAGCACCAGTGGTAATCAAGGAGTAGCGTTTTGGCCGAACGTGAGTCATACGACGCTATACGCTGGAAAGCTGGGGTGATGATCCTGTTCTTCGGCATTGCCTTTACCGTGGTTATTGGCCGACTCTTCTGGATCCAAGTGATGCAGGGCTCTCGGTTCCGCGAAATGGCACGTCGCCAATATGAGAGCAAGGTCGAACTACGTGCAGAACGTGGCAGCTTGTTCGATAGACATGGCAGAGAAATCGTCGGCATGCTACGCACGACGTCGTTTGCCGTTGACCCAACCATGATCGAAAACCCACAGCTCATTGCACAAGTGTTGAGTGTGGCAACGGGAGAATCGGCGGACCGCTATCTCGCGCAGATGGCCGACAAGAGTCGACGGTTCGCATGGCTCGCTCGTGGTATCAACACCGCATTGAATGAAGACCTTGAACATCTCAACGATCCCGGCCTGATTCGCGTTACCGAACCAAAGCGCAACTTCATCTATGGACCTGTTGGTGCTCAGCTTGTTGGGACAACGGACGTTGACAACAACGGTCTCACCGGTCTTGAACTTCAATACGATAGCTTGCTCCGTGGCAAGAGCGGTTTCATGATCATGCAACGTGATGGACGTGGACGACTTCGGCCCGGCGTAAACCCCGAGCGGCAGCGTCCTCGCGACGGTTACGACCTTGACCTCACCATTGACATCGACTTCCAACGCGTGGTAGAGCAAGAGTTGCGACGCGGTGTTCAGGATGCTGGAGCCGTTGGTGGTACTGTTGTTGCAATCGAACCGTCAACAGGCGACATATTAGCCATGGCCTCCGTGCCGTCGTTCGATCCAAGTAGACTCGACAAAGCATCCAGCAATGCAATCAGAATCCGCGCCATTACCGATCAATACGAACCCGGATCTACCATCAAGGCAGTAACTGCATCGGCATTGATCGAAGAGCGTAAGCTTGCACCAAATGATAGAGTAGACGGGAATGGAGGTCAGCTTACCATTGGTTCTACCGTGATCAGGGACGACCATGCCCTTGGACCAACCAGCTTCAAAATTGCTCTTGAGCAAAGCAGCAACGTTGTATTTGCATCTAGCTCCAGACTATTGAACGACAAGGTGTTCTACAAGTACGTCAGAGACTTTGGTTTTGGTATTCCAACTGGCGTCGACCTCCCCGGCGAAGTACGTGGCATCTTGAAGCGTCCGTCGGAATTTGGTGACTATACCAAGCTCTACATGGCCTTTGGTTATGAGATGAGCTGTACAGCACTGCAGATGCTCAATGCCTATGCTGCAATTGCCAATGGCGGAGTGATGATGGAGCCACGCTGCGTTCGTGCAATCAAGGATGCAAACGGCAAGACTGTTAAGGAGTTTCCACCACAACGGATTCGTCAGGTTGTCTCGGAACGCACTGCACACGACGTTACTTCGATGCTGGTCGGTGTTGTAGAGAAAGGGACAGGCAAGAATGCGCAGATACCCGGCGTACAAATCGCTGGAAAGACAGGTACGGCACAGCAGCTGGTTGATGGATCGTACTCGCAGAAAGCGTACACGGCATCGTTTGTGGGCTTTTACCCAGCACATGCACCACGTATTGCCATGATTGTCATGCTTGACCGCCCAACAACAAGCATCTACGGTGGTACGGCATCAGCTCCAATCTTTCGGCGCATCGTACAGAAAACGATGACCATGCTGCGGTTGGACCTGAATACCATCGAGCGTATCACTGCGTCGGCAACTGCCGATAGCGTCATCGTACCAGACATACGTGGTCTATCGCCCCTTACCGCCGACACGGTATTGCGAAGACTTGGTCTGTCGGTGGACGATCCTGCCGACTCTGGCGTCGTGCTCAAGCAGCACCCTCCATACGGTCAGCACGTAGAGCGTGGCACAAAGGTGACGGTGACGCTAACGCCCCGGATGCCTCAGAGCCAGCCCGATGTTCGCGGAATGCTTCTTCGAAGGGCCATCACGGTGCTGCATGCAGCGGGCTATGAAGTGCGGGTACGCGGACATGGCAAGGTGGTAAGCCAGCAATGGTCAGGAAAAACGTGTACCGTCGTTGCACAATAACGGTGTCAGTCAGGGGGCTATCGTCCTGTATGCCCTGTTGGTTATGTTGCTCTTTGTAACAACATTCCCTGTTACGGGTTCTTTGTCGGCACACCACACACCTTGTCATTCATGAATCGCATTACTCTGTCCATCGTGGCACTTGCGTTGTTCAGCGTGCTGACGCAAACCGTCAGCGCGCAAGGGATGCGTACAACCTTCTTCAGGTTTGCCCCAACCCTCGTAAACGACGTCGAGCAGAAGACGGAGATCATTGATCGTCTACCAGAAGGTGTACGGTACCAGCCACTACCACACAGTGGAGTGTTTGCCTTATTGACTCCACCTCCGGAGCTAGTTGTTAAGAATGGTCGGCTAGTGTTGACGGCTGCCTTCAAGCCAGCCAATACTTTTTCATACCAAGAAGACATCCTTCTGGTAAGAATTCCGCAGAACATTCCCGATACCTTGCGATTGCGAATGACAGGTACGGGTTATCGCATCAATCGTGAAGAGAAGCTCGATTTTGGAGCCGTTGTTATTGGTGATGAAGCAGTTCTCGAGGTATATGCCCGGGCAGGGATTGCTGGTCTGAACAAGTGGCAGTTTAATGTTAACGATCTTGAAAAGCCGTTTGCTCTTCAAACGTTGAATGAGCCGGATAAACGGGGTGACACGCTGGTGTTCAAGTTCTCGTTTGCTCCTATAAAAATTGGTCAGTATGCTGATACCATCCGTCTAACGCGAACCATTGACGCAAAACCCGTCGAGACCATCGATGTTATCCTTACTGGGTCTGGTATCAGATTTCCGATTAAGGACAAGGTGTCGTTTGGTGCGGTGTTAACGGCCGACACCGTCCGCAAGATGCGCACGTTCAAAACCTTTGGTCATACACCACGATATCGAGTAGAACATCTACCCGAAGCCCCCTTTGCCATGATTCTGGCTGCAGACAACACACCGATTCCCAAGCCCCCTGACAGCATCGTTGTTGGAGCCACATTCAAGCCAACGGTCCGGGGTGTGTTTACGGACAGCTTGGTACTCGTCCGCATTGGAAACTCACCAACTGATGTCTTCGACACCATCGTAGTAACGTTTACTGGCGAAGCAGTCACGCAACCAGCCAAGGACTTCGTCGAGTTTGTGGACCTGATGGTAGGTGATTCCGTTGCAAAACCAGCAGTGATCACCCTTCCCACACCTACCGTCAACACACAGTTCTCCTACACTGTTCAACAGCATGATGCAGGCCCAGCGTCCAGCGTAGGCACAAAGGCAGATGGTAACACCGTCACCATCAAGTTCGACTGTAAGCCTACGAGTTATGCTGCAACACAAACGCAGGTATTCACGCTGTTCAGAAAACTCAAGAACATCGTTGTCGACTCAACACAACTATTCGTAACTACAACAATGAAACGCAGACCGGTTCACCTTACCGTGTGGGCCGATAGCGTGAGTGGTAGGATTGGCGACACCGTTGAAGTGCCCATACGGTTTAGTGTTGGCGACAACGTCGATGCTACCGTTCTCCTTGGCCGGCTCATGATTCGACTGTCGTATAACCCGACCTTGTTCGTACCACAACAGAATCAATTTCTCAACACTTCAGTCGCAAATGATTCGGCCTTTGCGGAGCTCATCGCTCAGAACGTGAAGGTAGACGCAGGTAGTCAAAGTGGCGTGCTGGGTGTAGTAGAAGGGATACTCACCATGGGCGATGCTGACCGTTGTGCAATTCCACTTGTGGTCGAAAAACCAGATGTTGACGATGGAATCGAGCTAACGGTTACGACGGTTGCTGGTAGTGTGGCCATTACGAACGTGTGGACGTATGGCAACGGCACACCACGATATGTGAATCCGCTACAAGGCATGCTTACGCTGGATGCACAGCCAAATCCCGTTACGTCCGCTTCTACACTCGTTGTCACGAATGTACCCGCCCAACAGGGATCTCTGATTATCACCGATGCTACCGGAAAGCTTATTGCAAACCTTACCGATCAGTTGCGTTCAGGGACAACATCGTGGACACTTGCCAAGGGTTCTGGATCCCCAGTGTCGCTGAGCCCTGGCAGCTACTATGCCCGCCTTGTGGTTGCGGGAATTTCGGCCGACCAGATTTATGCAGTTACGCGGCTGATAGTAGTCCAGTAAATTCGTAGGTGCCCCGCCACCTGCAATTCCTTTGCATACTCCTCTTCCTTACCCTTTGCGTTGGAAGAATCCATGCTCAATCAGATGTGATTCTGAGAGGGGGCTTTGGCGTTAGTGCACAGTTTCCTGTCGGCCTGTTTGTTTCGCCGGTGGCATTACCAAATCCACCAGACCGGTTGTTGTTTAGTCCAGCAGGGGGTGGACTCCGACCTTCGTTGATGCTAGGTGCCGACATTGGTCTTACCGACCCGTGGCGAGTAGGTGCATCCATACTCGTCTCAAGCGTGGGCATGGATTACACAGCTCAAGAGCGAACCATCATCGCAACGCCAAATGGAACAACGAGGACGGCAACTCTTGAGCATACGTTGCAATTAGGTCTTACCTTGGCAGCACTGCGTCCCTATACTCGATACCAGCTCACCCAGAATTTCGCCCTAGAACTAGGTCTGCCCATTATGGTGATCACCGGATCAACCTACACGCAGACCATGCGGTTTATTGACCCAGCAAACCTGACCTTTGTTGATGGTCGGCTAGAGCAAACAACAGGCAGTGGTTCCACACCTGGAAGTCCTTCAGTTGCCGTCGGACTGGATGTTGGTGCCGAGTGGGACATTCCCGTAAACGAACGACTCTGGATTACGCCTGGCTTAAGCGTCGGTACAAATCTTACGTCATGGAACACTGGTGCCATGATGCGAACCATTGCGATTACGCCGAGCATTGGCGTAGGCTATGCACTCTTCCAAGCCGAGCCGCAGCTCATCAGCGACACGTCGTATGTGCGCGACACAGTGGTGATCCTGAGCAATCGCGTGAAGGCGGACAGTACGGAGCTGCTTGAGCGTACTGTGCAGACGACGCAGACCGATACCTTGATCAGCACAGTCATCACCGAGCACTACCGCACCTACGTGCCAAAGCCCCCCTCCGTCCTCCGTGCATCTCTGAGACTGATGTTTGAGAATGCCGACGGTGGACTAAGCAAGGAAGCCACCCTACGAGTGCGAACAGTCAAGCGTACTAGGGTTGTGCCAGTGCTCCCGCTGGTAGTGTTCGACGAAGGCCGTGCAGAGATCCCATCGCGATACGTCCAGTTGGACAAGCATGCAGCAAGAGGGTGGACGCTTGATCTGGCCCTTACAGGCGGACGTCACTGGCAGTATCACGTCATGAACATCGCTGGTGCACGACTACGCGCGAATCGCGGACAAAGCGTACAACTGATTGTGTATGACGACGGAACGGACGAAGGCAAACAACTAGCACAACAGCGCGTCGAGAATGTGCGTTCATACCTATCCACAACCTTTGGCTTGTCTGCACAACAGCTCAAGGTCGAGGCACGTAACGGTCAGCGATCTCAGCAGCCCTGGGTGTTTATTGTCGACACCACACGTAGAGTGTTGGCACCGATTCAAGCCACCGACACAGTAACCGAGTCGAGACTACCACGCGTGCGTATCACACCCGAAGTCGTAAGTGAAGCCAGTGTACGTTCCTGGCAATTGGTTATGTCGCAAGGAACAAAGCACGTTGACTCAAGCAAGGGCGTAGGTGCCGTTCCATCTACGCTTGTGTGGGACATGAATGAAAGTCTCGAGCCAGGCCAAGCATTCGACGCACCGATCACCATTCAACTCTCCGTTACCGACGCCGAAGGAACGAAGGCACAAAGTGATCAAGGCCTTGTCACGTTGGTCGAGAAAGCAACAACCAGCACAGAGTCCACCTCTACACGTCTGGAAGTACTCCGTTGGATTGGTGCAGACTACTTGCATACACCTGATGTAGACATCTTTGGCACGAGTCCCAAGTTCGACAGGATAGAAGTGTATCCCTCACCTTCCAGACGTGCCGACTTCTTCGTTGTCGATGCACCAGCAACCGTACATCCCGTTGGTGCGAAGGTGTGGTTCAGGGACGGACTACAGGAACCTGAGCGTGCACTGTTCGAACATGCAGAGCTCTACATCACGGAGAGCAGGTAGTCAGCAACGCACGTAGAAGCAGCCATCAACGGCATTAACGCACTTGCGCATGACCTGTAGAATTCAAGCTGCTCCTAGCCCAACCAAATGATTACCGCAAAGCGTCCAGCGCTTCTTGATATTCCTCGAATGCAAGTCCTGCAGAGCGCGCCAACTCGATAGCCTTTGACAATTGCAGACGTGCTTCTGCAGTGTTTCCACCATCGCGGGCAACGAGTCCGAGCGAGCCATGTGCAGCAACCTGGTACTGGACGATGCGTGCTGTACGTGCCTGCTGCAGTGCAGCATTCAAGTATTCCGTTGCCTTCTGCAGGTTGTTGCGTTGTCTGTACTGATTGCCGATTTGAAGAGCAATCTGTGCACACTGTAGCGTTTTCTTCTGCGCCACACATTGTGCATAGTCAGACTCCAGCTCTGCAAGTACCGAGTTCGGTGAGTTTGCCTCTGCTGTGGCACTCTTGGAGATCTGTTGTTGAGGCACTACTGGAGTTACGTGGTTATCAGGTGCCTGTGGTTGCGGCTTAGGTGTTGTTTTCGGACTCGTAGGTTCAGTGATGGGGCTTTGTACCTGTGGTGCCTGAACCTGTTGGCTCACCACTGGTTGTTGCCGAACAACTGGTGCTGGCTTAGGAGCAGGAGAAGTCGACTGTAGAGCAAGGTAAACAGCACCACCACCAACAGCAACGACGCCAGCGCTTGCAATCCAGCCCCATGAGCTAGAAAGAAAATGTCCAATACCAACAGCACCAACGGAAGCAGCAGCGATCTTGGCCACCATTGAGCTTTCGACCGATTGGAGAAAGCCCACTGGGGCCGGTGCTGTATCTGTGCCTTTGCGGAGCAGGTTTTCAACCGACACCATGTCGTCGACCTCTGCGGCGAACGCTGGGTCAGCAGAACGGCGTGCTTCAAACTCAAGCATCTGCTCGTTTGTTAGCGTACCATCAAGGTAACCAGAGAGGAGTTCGTCGTTCGTCATTTCAGTTCGTTCAGGATCGGTGACAGGTGATTCGTGATTTGTTGTTTTGCTCTGAACACTCTCACCTTGGCAAGTGAAACAGAGATACCCAAGGTTTGGGCGATTTCTTCATATGACAGTTCGTCGAAGTATCTAAGTTCAAGCGCTTCTCTAAACTCATCGGCCAGATGTTTGATGGCATGTTGCAATGCGTCCTTCAGCATGAAGTCGGCACTCCGTCCATCGTGCTCGTCCGGCGTGTGAATATCCTCATTCAATTCCGTGGTATTCTTTCGATTCCTGATTGCTTTCAGACACGAGTTGCGTGTAATGGTAAACAACCAAGCAGCAAAAGAACCATCAACGAAAGCCTGTCGTTTGTCATAGATCGTCATCATCACCAACTGAAACACATCCTGTGCTTCTTCGTGGTTGCCTAAGGCGCGTAGACAGTAGGCATACACACGTTTGTCGTACCTGCGATAGAGAGCGGTGAAGGCCTGTTCATCGTTCTTGTCGCGGATAACGGCAAAGACCTCTTCGTCGGACAACAAGTCAAATGTCATATTCCAGTTGATTGAGATTCGTCCAAAGAATCCGCAACCAGTAAACCCGTTACAAACGGTTTCATGGTAGGCACGCTGAACCTACGGGAATTTTCGTAACATGGTATGATTTTTCAATCCATCGGGTAGGGAACCATGAATAAACTGATAGTCCTTGCAATGCTTGTACTTGGAACAATCGGACTCCAAGCACAGGACGACACACGAGCCATGGGTGCAGATTCTGTAACCGTGCATGGCAGCAATGCCGAGACGGCAAGCTCCGACAAGTACAACCTTGGCGTTGGAGTAAGTATCGGCGGATTCGGAGGTGGAATTTCCATTGAGAATGCCGAAGGTAGAAAGGTTAATCCTGCCTTCTGGGCACTACCCAGCTACGGTGCCGTGATCTATGCTCCGTTTGGGAAGGGGTCGGAGATGGGTGGACGCCTGGATATCGGCGTGAGCTCGACAGGCACCAAGACACGTCCATACGAGAACTACGACGGCAAGGGCAACTGGCAGGGCTTCTTCAACGAGAAGTACACCTACTTTACGATTGCACCACAGGTAAGCTTGATGGGCGTAATCCTTGGTGTAGGCATCAACTTCCCGATGTCCGGAGAGCGGTGGAATCCCAATAGCTCGGCTGCACGGTACTATGTTGACAAAGAGATTCTCACAAGCCCAAAGCTCGACGTTCGCCTTGGCGGGATGATCACAGTTTGGAAAACAACGCATGGCCGTCTATTCGTCGACCTACAAGCCAAGTATGATTTGGGTGGAGGATTCAAGGACGATATGTACCTCTACGGCACACCCGTGACGAGTCTGGGCAATCCAGTGCCTGCACAACAGGCTGACCCGACAATCAACCTTACCACGGCAAGTTGCAGCATTGGCATCGGCTACATCTTCAATGTTGGCTTCTGATACCAAGCCCCCTATCAAACACTTTGATCACAACCTGACCTTTGAACATGAAAACACTCAGCAAGAATCTCGCATTGATCGCAGTATTGGCAGGCATTGCAACGTCATGTCACGTTGGTCCTTCGGGTCCGGATCCAGGACAAGAGCTTCGGATAAACTATACGGAAGGTGCGTTGAACATTCCGCAGACGTATGAGAAATCGGCCGACCTGATTATCTCTGGTGATAGCGTGAAGCTTACCAGCGCTGTGTTCTTGCACGACACGATCCGCAATTCCGACCTCTATTTCAGCAGTACACCGATCTCGGCGTTTAGTCAGCCCGACATCGACATTCGTTTTCTAGGTAGTCTACCAACAGGCCCCGCAACATTCGAGTGGGAGCCAACCAAGTTCAACAAGAATACTCCACCATCGAATGGCGACATCACCACGGGTGTTGTCGTTCGCTACCGTGGCATCGAATACTATCCGGTAGAAGGGACAACGGTTATTACGCACGTCCGCAAGCAGGACAATGGCAACATTGCCGGCATCTCTGGTTACTTCAACGGCAAGCTCCGCGCCATCTGGCCAGCTTGGTTCAGGTCAACTGTTGGTGCACCAGTGCCACCAGGATACGATCCGGCAAATCCATCGTTGGTTGGAGAGAACCTCACGGTACATAGCTGTGTGTTCTCCAATCTTTCAACGAGTAATATTCCGGTGAAGTAAACTATCGCAGTTAACTCAACATTCTTCGAAGCATGATTAGTGCAAACAACCCATCGTTCTGGGATTCCGATGCACAGCTTGAGTGGCATGCAGACAACGAGGAAGCCTCCAAGAATGCTGATGTAGCAATTATCGGTGGTGGGCTGCTTGGCTCGATTATCGCCAGGCAGCTCCACCAGCGTGAACCAGAACTACGATGCGTTGTCATTGAACGCGGCAAGCGTCCTTACGGCGCCAGTACCCGCAATGCCGGCTTTGCCTGCTATGGTTCGCTCGGCGAAGTCGTGTCCGATATCGACCGTCTAGGCAAGCAGGGGGCTAAGGATCTTGTTGCACGTAGAGTCGACGGTCTGCAAAAGCTTCGCTCAATGGTCGGCAATGATGCGCAGGTTGGATTTGAAGTAACGGGTGGACATGAAGTGTACCTATCCGACGATCCGGCCTTGGAGCGCATCGAAGAGGTCAACGCACTCCTAGCACCCATCTTTCCCGACGTGCCATACGTCTTACGGGACGATCTAATTGCCGCCAATGGTTTGTCCAATCGCGTTCAACACCTTGTGTACACACCGTACGAGGGTATGCTGCATAGTGGACATCTATTGCAAGCACTCGAACCTAACACGATTGTTCGTGGTACAGTCGTTGGTATTGAGCGTCACGCCACACAGGACGCTCAGGAGCGGTGGACGCTTTCGATTGAATCATCGGTTGATGGCGTCGCCATGCGCAGTACCATGCATGTGCCTCGCGTAATCGTCGCCACCAATGCATGGCTACCAGAGCTGGTGCCAAGTCTAGCCGTAGAGCCTGGCAGAGGACAGATGCTCATTACCAAGCCCCTTGCCAACCTAGCTCTTCGTGGAACCTTTCACATGAGAGCGGGCTTCGTGTACTTCCGCAATGTTGGGAACAGGGTGATGTTAGGGGGCGGACGAATGGTGGCGTTCGACGAAGAGCGCACGTTTAGCATGGATACCACACCGATCATCCAGGACTACCTACACGAGATACTCACCACCATCATTCTTCCCGACCAGCACGTTGATATCGACGCGCGCTGGTCCGGCACGATGGCCTTTACCCCTGACCACCTTCCATTTATCAAGCAGGTGAGTGATGGTTTGTGGGCGGCGATGACCTGTAACGGTATGGGTGTGGCGTTAGCCAGCAACATCGCATCGGAAGTGGCTGCCGTAGTTTTGCAAGATGTTGCCAGCACGTGATAGAGTAGCAGGTCTGCCCGAACTTAAAGGCCTTACCGTTGCTCAACTTGAACAAGTATTTCTAGACCTTGGTCAGAAGAAGTATCGTGCGCAACAAGTGTACGATGCCTTGTACGTGCATCGCATACCAGACGTGCATGGGATGACGACGCTTCCCGCAGACCTACGAGCGTTGCTACATGAGCGCTTTCGTACGTCGAGTGTTGAGCTTGAATCACTACAGCATAGTGAAGATGGGACGAAGAAGTTCTTGTTTGCACTCCACGATGGAAGGGTAATCGAGAGTGTTCTCATTCCAAGCGAAATGGTCGAAGCCGATGGTAAACCACGTCGGCGCACACTATGCATCAGCACGCAGGTCGGATGCAATCTCGGTTGCACCTTCTGTGCAACGGCCACCATGAAGCTTGCCCGCAACCTTAGTGCTGGCGAGATCATTGATCAGTTCCTGCAAGCCCAGTTGCATAGCGAGCAGCCCATCACCAACGTCGTCTTCATGGGCATGGGCGAACCGATGAACAACTACGACAATGTGATGCAGGCAACGTCGATTCTGAACGACCAACGTACATTGATGGTAGCACCACGTCGTACAACGCTTAGCACAGCAGGCGTACTTCCTGGCATTGTGCGCATGGCTGATGAAGGACGAATAATCAAGCTCGCTCTGAGTCTGCATGCAACAACGCAGGAAACACGAGTCAAGCTTATGCCCATTGCCAAGAAGTGGCCGCTCGACCAAGTGCTAGAAACGCTGGACTACTACTACAAGAAGACTCGCAAGAGCGTTACCTACGAATACATTGTGTTCAAGGGGCTCAATGATACGCTGGATGATGCACGCCGACTTGGACGTATGGCACGAAGGTTACCGACGAAGGTGAATTTGATTCCCTTTCATGAGATTGACTTTACTCACCCGACGGGATTCTCTGCCGAGTTAAAGCCAGCATCGCCAGAACGCTTTCAGTGGTTTATCGACAGGTTGCGTGAAGAAGACGTTCGGGTGTTGGTACGAAGCTCTTCGGGGTTGGATATTGATGCAGCATGCGGACAATTAGCACTAAGTGCATCGTGATAACGTTTCGTCGGCCACATGCTCCCAAGCCCCCTCACACCCATCCTCACTACCCATAACAAACAACCATTGCTCACGCTTCAAACCATCGTACGATCATTCGCAGTCATGCTGTGCTTGTTGATACCGACAGCATCGGCATGGTCGCTCACCGATGCCGAATTGTCGGCCATGGAGTTTGTTGACGAGGCAACGTACATCGTCAGACTCAACAATGCCGACATGTTATCGGGTCCGATTGTCGAAACCAGTTCCGATGCTGGCGGCGCCTACATTCGCATTGGCGCGTCTATCGGACGAGCCAAGATTTATGCAAAGGAAATTGCGTGGATAGGGACGTCCGACCAGCAATACCGTCACCGACACCGCGGTTTCCTCATGCCTACGGCGCAGCCCATTCGCAATGATCACTTTGCCAGCCTTATTGAAGGCATATTCCCATACATCGGTGCAGGCATCGGTGATATGATGAGCATCACGGCTGGACGAACCCTAATACCAGGGCTGCCGTGGTCGGACCAGGTATCGGTCATCAACGCCAAGGTAACCGTCAGCCAGGACGAGAACGGACTCGTCGAAGACGGCTTTCAGTACTACGCACTTGGCGCGAATGTCGGCTGGTTGAATGATGTAAACTTCATGGCACATCTATACGGCGTTGCAACGTGGACAGGTAAGCGAACGCAGGCCAGCACGATGTTCTTTGCCAAGGTTGCCGGTGAGGACGCTTACGTGATCAGTGCAGGGAACATCATCAGTCCCTTTGGTTTTGTTTACTCCAACGGCACCATCGGAGCAGCGTTGAGTTTAGACACGCGCTTTCCAGAGTTTCACGACCTACATTTTGTCGGCGAGTTATGGGCACAGGACCTAACCAAGCCAGCCAACACCATGTTGTACCTGGGGCTCCGTACAGCGAACACAGCCGTTGCAATGGACTTTGGATTATCCATCGTGCCGGGGCCAATGGTCTTCCCGCTTGTTGCCTTTGCATGGACGCCATTCAAGTAGGTCGAGCAGAGACAAGTGCAGTTTTCCCGAGCCCGTGAGGCATCGAGTTACGCATCGAAGAACATCAGAGCGCAGAAGGAAGGGATGCCAGTGTAGTCACCAGCATCCCTTATGTATTCATCTACAGCGTTGGAGAGGTAACGTCCACCTTGAATTCGTTACCATTCTTGAATTTCACAATTGCACCAAACGGACCGTACTTATGATTGGCGATGTAGGTAACCTTCTCGATTAGCGGATCGTCTTGTTCGACCGATTCAACCTTGAAGACCTTAAATCGCCAGAAGTACAAATCGTAGTCATCCGTTGTGGACTTATGGACAACCTTTCTCGTCACCGTTTTCCCTTCGGGAGTAGTCATGGACCATGAGTCACCCACGTTCATATTGTACTTCACGATCGTAAACGGTTTTGACAGATTACCTCCACTAGTAACGTATTCCTGAATACCCTCATTGGTGGCTTTGAAGTTCGGGCTTGCCTTGACGATAGCCATGCCAGGAACGGACACCGTATCGATAGTGGCACCCAACTTTTTCAGGACGGCATCAAGGGCCAGTTGTTTGGCTTCAAGTGGTAACGATTCAGTACCAGCGAGGGTATCAATAGAAAGCAGGATACGTTTATCGAAGGTGAGCTTCACGTCCACCGTTAGCACACCATTGGAGTTCTTGACGATTTTGACATCGTCTTTAAACTCATAGTCGACAGGAACCAGGTCATAGATACGGGGCGAGACATCCCAGACCGACCCTTCCTTGGTCATCTCAAGATTCGGGTCGCCCCCTAACGAATTCGGTCCATCGTCATCCGACTCCAACAAGGAGCAGCCCATCAAGGCAAGGCACAGTACAGCAACAGCTGACGGCAATACAATTCGATTCATACCAACTCCGGCAAGTTGTGATTGAAAGGTTTGTAGCGAGTGTTTCTTTACAGCAAGTTCTCGAACCTTTCAGATTCTTACTGTGTGTATGGTCACATTTCTGTATTTTCGCAGTTCTCTCCGGTCAGGTAGCTCAGTTGGTAGAGCAGAGGACTGAAAATCCTCGTGTCGGGGGTTCAATTCCCTCCCTGACCACAAGGCGGTTTCTCTGGATTTCTCTCGAATACCGCAAGTGACGTAAAATCAAGCCCCTAGCCTCGATTCAGGCAAGGGGCTTTTTCTTGCGATGCATCGATTATCCTCGATTTCGACTACTTTTGGCACTACATTTTTGACACTTCTCCAAGTAGTGTCAGTTTGTGCAATCAGCCAGTCGAGGCTTAAAGATGAGCACCAGGAAAGCGCATCGGCGGAGCAGAAAGACATTTGGGGAGCACAAGTACGCGGTGAAGATCGTGTATCGCCGTCAGTCCGAGTTTGATAGAGGAGCGCTTGCACTGCATGTAACGCATGCCAGCAAGCGCCTCCGCGTATCGCTTGGGTATGACCGCATAGCACCTAACGAGTGGGATGAACGGCGTCAGAGAATGGCTGGACGCTCTCTACGGGCAACCACCATCAATGCCGAGATCGACCAGTTGCTGGAAGAGGTTGGCGCATACTTTGAACGTGAGAGAACTGCAAACCAAGCACCAACCCTTGAGGAGCTGAAATCCGAGCTATTTCCGGAACTGGACGCTACGGTGCCTGATGCCAACGCGGGCAGCCTGGTGTGGTATTTCAAGCGATTCATGGATGCACATACCGTAGGCGGTCGGCCAGTTTCCGCCAACACTCGAAAGAGCTACGGCGTTGTTCTTAGAGCATGGCTGGCGTTTGAGGCACACACACGCGTGCAGTATCGTTTGCAGGCATTCCGTAGTATCAGCGTGAAAGGCAGTAAGGATGCCAAGGCACTTGTTACGGCCTTCGACAGGTTCCTTGTGGAGCATGGACCGAATGGAACTCCGGTAGTGGACAACACCAGGCGCAAGTACCTGAAGATTCTGTCCACGTTTCTCCGTTGGGCTGAGCAGGAAACGGGCTTCCTGTTGTTGCGTGGCATCAACGCTGGTGGCGAAATCATTGCTCGAAGCAGCGTTGCATTCACCGAGTCGGAGCGCATAGCGATAGAGAACCTTGAGCTTCCCAAAGACTCAAGGCTCCATCACATTCGAAACGCCATGGTGATGGCGATGTACACGGGACTAAGGTTCAGCGAATGGCGTCGCGTAAACCCTACCCTTTGGCGCGAGCCTTCACAGCCCGTTACCACTCCAAAAACAGGTCGGACGGCGTTGGTCATTCACCGGGAGCCCGTACGCCGCGTGCTCAAGGAATACGCAACATCTGGCTGGCCAGGCGTGCTGAGGCACAACAGCAAGGTCAACGATGTAATGAAAGACATTGCGGCAAAGGCAGGCCTGAACAGGCTTGTTGCCGTGACCTATGCCGTTGACGGTCAGGATAGGAGTGAGCTGCAACCATTGCACTCCGTCGTAAGCACGCATACGTTGTGCAGGACCAAGGCTACACTCGACCTTGATGCTGGTGCAACCCTCAGAGATGTGTCAATCGAGACAGGCAAGGACGAAGAAACCATCCGCAAGCACTACGACAGACCGAACTCCGCAACTCACGTGCAGAAACTCGGTGTGGATAGAGTTGAAGACGAGGTTGGCGGATGACCAACTACACGCAAGGCAATCCGCACCTCTGGATAACCGATGATCCAGCAATGTTTTTCGGCAGCGAGCTAAACGTCGCTTTGGCATGGGATCAATGGGACAACGGCATTGTCATCGAGGAGTCGGATGGGCAGCGATACCGTCCTTCCGGTCCGCCGTGGTTCTACCCATCCGTTCGCCTGGCAATGAACACTGACTATTTCCGAGACAGCGACATCGAATTGTTCATCACGCGAGCGAAGTTGGAAGGGGGTCGCGCTCTTGACCGCTTGCAAAAGCTTGACAAGAGCCAAGCCGAAGTAGAGTTCAGAGTACAAGCAGAAGCGGAGTCCAGCGGTGGCTTGTCTCCAGAGTTGCAACTGGATTTGATGGTCAAGAACTGGCGGACCGAAGTAGGAATGAACATGGCCATTCCAGGTATGGTAACCACCTATGTCCAATCCCTGGAAGCTGTCCTTCAAGTCAGGTCGCGATCAGCCAAGTACCTGCCGACTGTACTAGTGAGTCTGGACCTGCTATGCTACTGGTGGAGATGTGGAAGCATCGTGCACGCCGATCACGAGCCTGGTAGCAAGGAAGGACTGATGGCTTGGATTCGTGATACAAACCCCAGAGTTCGAAACATGCGGGGGGAACTCATTACAGCAGATGGTATTCGCAAGGTGTTTCTCCGTTCGTACGAACTGCAATCGGAGACTAGGCTTGTGTACGAGAGGCGTTTCGGTGAGCTTGACGCACTCGTTGGTGCGTAGCAGCAAACGCGCATGTGCGCACATTGTGCAGTGAAGCGGTGCATGTAGGTTGACGGCATGGACGCCAACACGCAAACTACGATTATGGTGGTTGTCGAAGTCAATCAACTCAAGCAGCTCATCACGGACGCCGTGCAAGAAGCTCTGTCCCCTATGTCTAAACAACCGAGCCCGTCTGCGCCATCGGATCGGGTTCTTTCGCTCGATCAGGTGCGTGTTCGACTCGGGCTGAGTGCTCCAAGTGTGCGAAAGGCTATCCTTTCTGGAAGGCTGAAGGCAACGCGAGTTGGAAGAAGAATACTCATAGCAGAATTGGACTTGAAGCAGTTTATGTCTGGGGATGACCAACTACTTTGAGTTGCAGCCTAGCCTGCAACTCTTCCCAATCCCCCAAATGCGCCATCATCAGGCTCTTCCAAAGCCTCCCATGGTTCGGGACTGAAAAGTGCAGGAGTTCGTGGACAATGACGTAGTCCCACAAGTCACGGTCGAGCCGCAAGAGATCGTCACTAAAGTTCAATCGACCGTTTGTTGAACAGGAGGCCCACTTGTTCTTCATTGGTCGTACTGCCAATCCCGTGACTTCCACGCTGAGCTTTTCCGCCCAAGAGCGCGCTCGCAGTTTAAAGTCTTGCTTGAAAGAATTCTGGTTCACGATTTCCTCGTTCGAAGGAGCACATCCATAACATAGGCCACCAACTCGTTTACACGGTCAAGGTCATTCACCTCAGTATGAATGGTCACCCAGAAAGCTCGCCTTACCTCTCTTAAGTGTTCTTCGCTGCTAGGCCAGCTTGGATACTCAACGATTGCCTGTTTCATCTTGTTGGCAAGATAAGCGGGATTGGTGATGCCATTGATTTCGAAGGTCCTATACATGAAAAATGTCAGATTGTCGAAGCCTGTACGCGCTTGTTCCTTCTTCTGCTCGTCGTGCTTCCCCAATTCAGCGATAAGGCTATCCAGAGCCTCCTTGGTAGACGTCTGACGCGCCTCGAACGCCTCTTGAATGGCACGCGCACGATCTGCCATGGCTATAAGGGCTGGGTCTCCTGCTTCTTCAGACTCTCTCTCAATGCTCCTGATCAGGTTGATCACCTTGGTACCGTCGCCCCCTGACATACCCTTGATTACGTTGACAGTCTCTTCATCGATCTTCACTAAGAGAAGGGGCGCTGACGGATTTGCTGATGCCACTTGCTCGCGCACGAGTTGTTCTGTTTTTCGAAGCGTCTCGCGGTCAACAACTATTTGGCGGGAGTAGGCTTTTCTGACCACCCGGTATATCGAGGTGAGTGTGGCGTAGTCTTCGAGATATGGCCGCAGGAACTTGTCGGGTGAGATTATCTCAAACAACATCTCGATGGAGGTGTAGAGTTTGAAGAAGCGTTTGCGCCGGTCCGGGTCTCTGAAGTGCTCGATGAGATTGTCAACATCCCGGTCATCAAACGTTTGCTGGACCAGCGCCAGGTAGGCAGACGCTTCGGTTTCCATCTTGGTCTGGAACAATGCCTTGAGGAGTTGCAGATCCTTGACGACAGCGTCCACCTCGGACTTGTCAAACCGCAGTGCTTCTCCCAGCTTGTCGAATAGCCCAATGAAATCAAGGACGAAGCCGTGGGGTTTGACCATATCGTGGACTTCGTTCTCGTACGGTCTGTTCACCCGCGCGATGGCCTGAAGCAGTGTATGGTCGCGCATCGGCTTATCCAGATACATGGTATAAAGCACAGGCGCATCGAAGCCCGTGAGCAGTTTTTCGGTTACGATCAGAATCTTTGGCAACTGTTCCACCTTGCCGAAGCTCTTCCGAATCTGTCTCTCCTTCTTCGGGTCAATGTGGAACAGCTTCAGCAATGCCGAGTCGTTGTTGCTCCCTGTAAACACCACCTCGGAATACTCGGGAGGCAGAAACTGATCGAGTGCTTGCTTATATAAGGCGCATGCCTCGCGATCCACTCCAACAAGGAAGGCTTTGTATCCGAGCGGCTCTACGTTTTCACGGTAGTGGTTGGCCACAAACTCTGCCACCTTCTGGACACGCTCACGCCCTTTGAGAAAGTTCTTAAGGTTCACTGCCCGCTCAAGGATTTTGTTCAGCTCTTCGATATCTGCCACGCCCTCGGTTTCTGCAAGGGAAAGGAACTCCTTATCCAGCGTCTCGTGCGGTACGAGTAGTTCGTTTGGTGCCAACTGGTAGTAGAGGGGCAGGGTGGTACCGTCCTCAATGCTCTCAGCTATTGAGTACTTATGTAAGTAACCCTGATCATCGTCAATGCCAAAGGATTTGAAGGTACCCTTCCCATAGACAGTCTTGTCTATCGGCGTGCCCGTGAATCCGATGAATGTTGCATTCGGCAGACCGGCCATGAGGTAGGTACCAAGGTCGCCGCCCGTGGTGCGGTGAGCCTCGTCGATAAGCACATAGATGTTCGATCGCGTGTTCAGGTTTGCTGGCATATCACGGAACTTGTGGATCATCGTAACGATGATGCCCCGGTAGTCGTCGCGCAGCAGTTGGTTGAGCCGGGCGATGCTGCTGGCGTGCTCCAGGTTGCCGAGGCCGAGCGCGGCGAGGTTCTTCAGCATCTGATCTTCCAACTCATTGCGGTCAATCATCAGCAGGACGGTCGGCTTGTCCGCCTCCGGTGCGCGGAAGAGCCGCTCCGCCGCCTTGATCATGGTGAAAGTCTTGCCGCTGCCCTGCGTGTGCCAGACGAGACCGCGCGTGCGTTTGGGATCGAGGGCACGCACGACGGTCGCGTCCACCGCGCCGGTCTGGTGCTGGCGCAGGATGTATTTGTTCAGCTCCTCGTCCTTCTCGGCAAAGACGATGTAGTCCTTCAGGAAGGCGAGCACCTGCGGGATAGCGCAGAAGCTTTTCACCTTGGCTTCCAGATGGCCAACCTCGCTGGACTTCCAAGTGAAGATGTTCCGTCGGACAATATTCCAGGTAACGCCATAGGAAAAGCCAATCGCATCGGTGGCGGTGAACAGTTGCTGCGGAACAAACAGTTCTGGTGTCTCTCGGTGGTAACGCCTGATCTGATCAACCCCTAAAGCAATTGCCTCATCTTTATCAGCATTCTTGCACTCAATCACCAGCACAGGAATACCGTTGATGAGAAAGACCACATCCTCGCGCGTTCCATAGTGGCCGTTGTGAAAGGCCCACTCCTCGGTGACTTCGTAAACGTTCCGTCTCGGCTCGTCGTAATCGATCAGGATCAGGTCGCGCTCGCGCGTCTCCTCGTGATCGAAGAACTTGCCCCGGTTGCGCAGGTGCTCGACGAATTCCCAGTTCCCGTAGATGTCGGTGTGAAGATGGCGAAACTGCCCGAGCAACGCGCCCTTGGCCTCGGCATAGCGCGGATTGAACTCCCGCACCTTGTCGTCGAGCAGGTCGTCGAAGAAGAGCAAACGGTTCTTGGCGCGGTCGGCGGGCGGGACCTCCGGATCAAACCCTCGCCGCTGCTCGGCTTCCTCGCGGGACACAATCGTCCAACCGATGGCCTCGGCGTAGGCGAGGATCCGGGCTTGGACGGTTTTGTGTTCTCCGGGTGTGGGCATGCTCGCGAATCAGGTTCCAGGCTTCTTGAACTTGAATCCCATCTCTTCGAGAAACCGCGAGGGCCGCTTGGGATATCCGTTGTAGGTCCGTGACCAACTAATATTTAGTGTCTCCTCAGCCCGCGTGATCGCTACAAAGCAATTCCTTCTCTCTTCTTCGATCTCCTTGCTGTCCGGGCCCATCTTCGTCGCCTGATAAGAAGGGAAAACCTCATCAGCCATTCCCATTAGAAACACGTGTTTGAACTCCATCCCCTTCGATCCGTGGACGGTTAGGCAACGCACAGAACCAGGTATTTGCGCGGGTGCTTTTGATTTCAGATCCATCTCCTGCAAGTAGAGATGCAGCGTCATACTCTCTAGTGGGTGCTCCCTCGCAAGGCTTGCTTGAAGTTCCTGCCAGATGCCGATTTCCTCAGCTTCCAGATCGTCGCCGACGTAGGTTTCGCGCCAGAATAATTCAAGTAGCTCAAGGAAGTCAATTCGCTCGACCAATCGATTGCCGATCTCCGCCAATAGTAGGGCGTGGGTTTCCTTAGGTGCCCTCGCGGAAGCTGCATTCACCCAAGCCCGCAGGAAATCACCGCCGCTAAGTGCCGCTTCGGCTTCAACGTCCTCGAACTCGATCAGCGAACCAGTGAAGGCATTCCACGCGACGCAAACCCGCCTAAGCAACTCTCTATCATGGCGGGCATTCGCGAGACGCAAAACGCAGAAGAGCCAGCGGACTGCCGGACTTTCGAACTCCGTCTTTCGTTTCGCGACAAATGGCTGCAACCCGCTCTCTGCCAGCGCACCTGCGGCTCGGTCTAGCAATTTGGCGTTACGTGTGAGCACCGCACAATCCTCAGGACGCCAGCCTGACTCCTTGATAACTTTTGGGATGTTTGCAGCCTCTTCTTCTTCGCTATTAAACATCTCAGCTTTCAGAGCAGGGGAATCAGTAGCCGCCTTTTTGGCAACAAGCGGCTGCTTTCCCTCTGATCGGGTTTGGTTAAATCCAATCAGATTGTTTGCTAACTGAATGATGACCGGCGGGCAGCGAAAGTTTTCTGGTAGTTGGACGACGTCCATTCCAAAGTCGGAACGAAGAGCAAGGAGTCGTTCAGGACTGGCTCCATTCCACTGGTAAATAATCTGGTCATCGTCCGCCACCACGAAAAGGTTGGGGCGATCACCCACAGCCAGAAGAGCGAGCAGGTCATACTGTGCTCTGTTCGTGTCTTGAAACTCGTCAACGCTGACATACTGCCATGCGAGACGTGTGAGACGAGCAACGCCAACGTTGGTCGAAAGAAGCAGCCGAGCAAAATGAAGCAGAGCTCCGAAGTCGAGACGATTGCTTGTTTGGAGCTTTTCACAATACGCCTTAAATAGCGGAGGTATCCACGGGGGAGTCTTGGTCATCCCCGGCGCGGTAGGCTCCCCATTGTAGGACTCGGCAAACAAGCGGTCCAAAAGGAACAGGAGATTTTTTCTATCGGTCGGAAGGGCGGAAGTATCACAGCTCAAATCGGCGATCACCCCCTCCAACACCGCAATCCGGTCTTCATCATTGGCGAGCATGGAGAAGTCAGGTTGAATGCCGACGTGACTTCCATGCTGTCGCAATACGTCGCCCGCAAATGAATGAAAGGTGCATAGGTGCGCCCGATCTGCCCGACCTCCCATCAATGCGTCGAGACGCTGCCGCATCTCATCGGCTGCTTTCGTTGTGAAGGTCAGCGCGAGCATGCTCGCATCTGGATCTTCCTGAAGAATTCGAGCTGCGCGAAGTGTGAGCACGAGTGTCTTACCCGAACCGGGGCCTGCCAAGACGAGCAAGGGCCCATCCGTCCACTCGACAGCGGAACGTTGATTCGCATTAAGGGTGTCAAGATTCGGCTTCATCTTGATTTCGCTAAGTTGGCGGCTGTGACGACTGCCCATTTCAATAGGCGAGGCACCCGGCGTCCGCTTCGCATCTCCTGAAGAACAGTCTGAATTGCCACGGTCTTCTGCTTGCTCACAGCCTTGGTCACCTGTTTCCAATAGGCGGGATCGGTGTTTGGAACGGTTACCTGTTCTCGGGTTTGGGCGGTAAGCAGGTTCTCGTAAACATCTCCGAATCCGTTCACGCAAAGATGCTGCTCAAGGTCATCTTCAGGCATTATGTGCAACATGCGGTTTTCACTTCTGCCGTTCAGCGCAGCACGAACTTTCTGGATCGTTGATTGCCCCTGTTGATCGTTATCCGTCAGAGTCACCCAGCTGATCCCGAGTCCGTCCGCCACGGTAAGATACAGACCAATATCAGATTGCCTGAACGGAACGCAGCGAACGCCAGCACGCTCAAGGTTGAATCCCACGATTCGAGCAATCTCTGGGAGCAGAGTCACCTCAGACTCCCCTTCTCCGAGCAGCCAACCTTTAGCGAATAGGAGCTCTCCGCGAGCGTGCCGGATGTGAAAATTGAATTGCCGTGACTGCGGGTCTGTTAGCGCCACACCCGAAACTGGCCATGCGCCCAATTGACCCGCCACGCGGGCGAGCCTTACGACTGCCGCTGGAGGAACTTCAGAAAGGAGGTCTCCGCTGTGCGTAGAAATGATCTTCTGACCGGGAATCTTTTCGATAAGCTGCCAAAGGGCTCGGACAGCGCTTGGGTGAAGATGCGCTTCTGGTTCTTCAAGTGCTACGATCGGGTCTCCTTTGTTCCACGCCTGCAAATAGGCGTTGAACAGGGTCAATACAGCAAGGCTCTGGGTTCCTTCGCCGTGGCGGCCAACGGGTATCTTCGCGCCTGTTGTCGTGTTGATCGACACAGCGGCTTTCGACAGCATATCAAACAGCCTACCAGGGACAGCGTCGATTGAAACAATATCATTCCCTCCGTTTGCTACGGAAACAACTTCGCGAACGGCCTTCAAGCGCGACACCACCTGCGAAAAGCTTGTGTGCGACGAAATGATCAACTCGTTCACCTCGGAAAGCTTCGATTCGATCTCGGCGCGTTTCTCCGGTGTCAGCTGCGATTCTTTCAGGAATGGCCGCCAAAATGGTCCTTTTGCGTCGAATTGCTTGCTCGCGTCCCTCAGTGCGGAGAGGTAAAAATACGAGACCTCCGAATGGAGGGTTGCCAGAGACGTATCTGACAGGCCAGTCAAAGCTGCTCCCTGTGGGTTTTGGAACTCCCAATCTTGAACAAAATCCTGTGAGGCAGCATCGAATCGCGCTCCGACCTTCAGAATCACGAGTGAACATCCGGCCCCATCGACCTGTAGGATTTTCGCACGGTTGAGCTTCGCCACCTGCTGGTTATCCCACTCCCCAGGTTGGTCTTCTTTGAACGTCAGTCGGATCGATATTGCTGGCGAATCCGATGGCTCTGCATTGGGCGTCGGCAAATGGAAGTCATACTCCTCGAAAGCACATCCTCTTCGAGTCTTGATGCTTCGAAGTGCGAATCTAAGCGCATCCAAAACGGCAGTCTTGCCGGTATTGTTTTCGCCAATCAAAACGGTAGTGTTCCCAATCGCTAAGTCGAGCTTGGTGACCCCTCTGAAGTTCTCGATTTCTAGGCGTCGAAGTTGCATGTTACTTGGAAATCTCCAGTTCATGAACACGGGTCTTCGCGGCCATCAGTTCGTGAAGGAGGGTGCGGAAGAGGTCTTGGAGTTGCTGGCGCTTCCGCCCATGTAGCAGGTTCTTTGAGTCGAGCGATTCAAGGGCGGCCACGATGTCGGCTTGCTCGTCGGCTTTCGGGAAAGAAAGTGGGAAGCTGCGTATCAATGCGGCGTTCATGTTTCGCTGGTTCGCTCCGTGACCGAGCTTGCGCAGGTCTTCGTAGTGATACTCAAAGAAGTAATACAGGAAGACCGAAGAAAGCCGCTGCTTATCGGTCGGCGTAATTGAAGCGCACGCTTGGTTGGTTGCGGCATCAATCCCCAGCAGTCCCACCCTTCCGCGAGTGATGCCTTGGCCATACATCGCCATCAGCAAGGTCCCTTTCGGGAAAAGTCGGGCAGCGGAATTGGCGAGGCCAGTTGGCGTGATCTTCTCTTCCGTGTCGCGGATCACACAATAGTTGATCTCTCCAGTTTTCACCCACGGGATGGTCCCGCCACTCCAGTTCTCTGCGGTCTCTCGCGTGGGCGTTCCCCCGCTTTGGATCTTCGCCACATCGCCGACTTTGCAAACCTCCCAGCTTTCGGGGATTGGGCCGATTTCGGTTTGTTTTTGGGGTTCGCCTCTAAGGCCTTCGGTGAAGAGCTTGTGCATGAGGGCCTTTTTCAGCTCAGTGGTGGTCTGAATGATCCGCTCCTGCGCTTCGATCGCCCGCTGAACCGTTGAAAGGATGTGTACGATCTTCTTCTGCTCGGCGATTGGGGGTAGCGGGATCAGCCGGTCTCCAACGACCGTCTTGCTCAAGCGTTGTCTCCCTGTAGTTCCCTCCATTTTGCCCGCGAGGTCAGATCGAACTTCAGGGTGCAGGAGGTAGAAAAAGAGAAATAGCGTTTCCGATTCTCCCTTCCTGCCACGTATAGGAATGACTTCGGTTGTGGCGTAAGCGTAGTCGGTCTCGATATTGACGATCGCCTGCTTCCCGTTCTCGAACGACGGAGTGATCTTGGCTACAATAAGATCACCATTCTCGACGTACGTGCCGCTTCCGAGTTCGGCCAGTGGTTTTGGCATGAACTCGGAGACATGAATTCTTCCCAACGGAATCAGATCCATCGGGAAAAACGGAACTTCGTCACCGTTCTTCACGCGGTCGAGGCCACGCGGCTTGCCGGTGAAATCAAAAACGCCGGAGATTGGGCCGACCTTCCAGTCTTTCGGAAAGTTGAACCGTTCGAGCTTCATACCCCGATCCTCTCTAGTATCTTCTTCAACGCTTTGTCCGTCTCCCGCGCCACCGCTTCGATGGCGTCTAGTTCCTCAACTATCTCGGCGATGGATCGGTAAGTTTCGGCGTCGCTGGTATAGATGTACCGACTCGGAGAGATGTTATAGTCGTTCTTCCTTAGCTCTGCAATGTCAACAGTTCGACTAAATTTTTCAACCTCCAACCAACCGATGAGCGTTTGCGTGATCCGGTCAATACCGGCGCCAGGAATGTAGTTTTTAGGATCACCCTTATCGAAGATCTGACTAGCATTAACCAGCAACACTTTGCCTTTTCGATTTTTGGTCTTGGCTTTGTTCAGAAAGAGGACAATGCCAGGAGCAGTGGTGTTGTAGAAGAGGTTCTCTGGGAGGTAGAGCACGCTTTCAATGAAGTCCGAGTCCACGAACCACTGACGAACACTTTTCTCCTTGCTAGTACCCGCGTTACCCGAGCCCCTTGAAGCAGCTCCGGTGTCAAGAACGATGGCTGCTCGACCGGTTTCGTTCAAGCTGGCATGTATGTGCTGCACCCAGCCCCAGTCAGCAGAGGATTGGCCTGGAAAGCCTGCGCCAGAGGGAAACCGTCCAAGCTCGTCGGCGTCGTAGTCAGCCTCGGTGTACTCCTTCTGATTCCACATTGGGTTGGCTACAACTCTATCGAACGTGCGCAGCTTACCGCGTTGATCC
Source organism: Bradyrhizobiaceae bacterium (assembly GCA_024103135.1). Classification (GTDB taxonomy): domain Bacteria; phylum Bacteroidota; class Ignavibacteria; order Kapaibacteriales; family Kapaibacteriaceae; genus OLB6. The sequence goes on from JAGFIZ010000102.1 coordinate 45,299, forward strand.
CGGAACTTGGGATTCTTGAATGTGTCGCCAATCTCGATCTGACCTTCCATGTCGTGAATGATCATGTTCATGATCGCCATGGCCCATGTATCCGCGGTGTACTCCTGACCGTAGAGTTTGAGAGGTGCAGCCGCGCGTTTTGCTGCTGCTCTCGTATTCGCTTCCATTGCGATCTCGCATTTGATCAGCAGGCCGCCAGAACCACAACAGGGATCGTATATCTCCATCCCCGGCTCTGGCTGAAGTACACGCGACATGATGGTACCAACCTCTGCTGGTGTGTAGAACTCACCCGCACTTTGTCCGCCCCCTTCGGCGAACTTTCGAATCAGGTACTCATAACTCTTACCGATTATATCCGCCTCGACATCATTGAGACCTAGGCGCTTGGTGCTGATGGCCTCGATGAGCCTGGAGAGCCGATCATCGTCTATTTCTCGCTGACCGTGCGTGACGGCATTGAAATCCACCCTGTCAACAATCCCTAGCAACCGCGGGCTCTCCCGAGCGATGGCACGCATGTGCGATGTTACCTGCTCGCCGATTCCGTCAGACAGCGTACGGATCACGCTCCACACAGGCTGCTGCGGGTCTGCGGGTTCAAGTGGGAGATAGAAGCGCACCAGACCATGGTCGCGCTTCACAATTGCCAGCGCCTTCTCCCGCGAACCGACATCACGTGCTAGCCGGTCGATCTCGTCATCATACACGTCACATAGACGTTTCGCAAAGATGAGCGGGAGAATGTAGTCCTTGTATTTCGGGGCATCCCTTGCACCACGGATAGAACATGCCGCATCCCAAATCCACGACTCCAGCGATTTGTCTGCTGTGCGTACTGAATCGTTTGTGGAATTTGTGGTGGGGCGTTTGGGCATAAGAGAGGCGTGGGAGATAGTCGAAAAGGGAAGAAGTCGAAAACTAGGAATGTGGCCCGAAAAAATGGGTCTGTTCGCTGCGGTCGTGCTCTGGAGTCCAACCTGAAAAACGCACTCAAGAACCTAGAACAACCAAGATCGATGCTGAAACGCCACCTCAGCGTTTTTGACGCAAATTATATGTTTGAAAAACGAGATTGTCGAACCTCGCAATCAACTCCATAGTCAGTCAGTGTGTCGTTCCAGTAACGAAGAAATCGGTTCGGTGTACTAGGTGACAAGTAGACTCTCTCTATCAGCCTTCCAAGGTCAACCTCAACGCGTAATCCTGCACGGTCACTGCTAGGTAGAGCGCAATACTGCTCTTCAGATAGGGACACTAACATTCGCCACTCATTCTCATAGGAGTGGCCGACGTCTTTGTACCAGAAAAGCTCGTCGTCAGTTGGCTGTCTGTAGAAGTGATTGTATCTACCTCTGGTAGCAATATTCACGTATTCAACAGGTCCTGCTGCAATGGTGTAGTCCCTTGGATCAACAATCAACGGTCTCTTGCTGTGAATGTAATTCCACGGATCACTCTGGATAGCAACACTGTCGCTTCCCTTGCCATAAATCTGCCACATACCGTATGATTCCATCTCAGCCTTATACCAGCATGATAAAAAGTTGCGATGTCCGGATTTACTCGAATATTTGTTGATGTAAGGATCAAGGGAATCCCCTGGACTCCGCTTCCACCAATCACCATCAATGGATCTGTACTGTCCTTCAAGCGCGAATTTGAACGCTGGATTGGAAGCCGACGGAAAGTAAAGGCATCGCGTCTGAAGTAGACTGAGAAACTTACACGCATCAATGTACCTCCATACCCAACGGGATTTGTTGCTGCTAGGCAAACGTTCCTTTAGTTTCAGAATCATGATGTTTCCGTAGCAGCATCGAGAGATGATCTCAACACCTCAATTTCTGGTTCCTGCCTTTGTATCTCTGCAAAGATTGTCCGAAACACAAATTCAGCAACGTTAGGTCTGACAAGAACGCGCTCAACAAGAACGCTGGTATCGACTGGTACAATTCTGATGTCAGTCCGAGAGTCGGAGTCGTCAACTGTTGCTGACCCAAGAGGCACAGTAAGAAAGACGCCACTCTCAAATTCATAGCCTGAGTCACGTACACAAATCCAGCTCGAATTTGATTTCTGGTCATTGAGGCTAAACATAGAGGCAATAGTATAGGGTCCGGCATCAACGTATTCGACCGGTCGCAACTCAAATGATTGGGAGAGAGAATCAGGTAGGGCTCTAGTAATCAACTTGGGAGATGTTTCAAGTGCTACTATTGGTGCGCTAGGCTGATCAAATCGCCAAAGGGCGTGCGATTCATGTTCACCCTGAGAAAGGTCCCAGATATGGTATGAAGCCGCCTCTACTGACAGCGGGATCAAGCTGAGGTCACTATGCCTTTCAGCTCTGGTGAAATCATTCATCACGGCTCTAATGGTCTTTTCGCCCGACTTGTAGGAGTACATGTTTTTGTAGGAATACGCACAATCGGCCCGTGTCATCGGGATTTCACGATACTTTAGCAAGTATAGAAGATCAGCAAGCGTCGAATATCGTCTGAGCCTGGCATCAGGCTTAAGTTTTGGGTCAATTGTGATTGGATCCATGGGCATACAGCTAGGAAGAAAAAATCGGTTCTGTTCACAATTGACCTGCATTAACAGTAAACAGGGCAATGCAGGCACGTACGCGTAGTGCGAGAAACCCGACATATAAAACATCAGCGGAGCTAGGAGTCGCATGAAGATTTATGGTACAAGCTTTTTTATCTCTTGCTCGGCTAATGCGGGCTTACCATTTAGCTCATACTCGTTCACTCTGCTTACAATGGACTTAGCCTGTTCTATTCTGTCTTTACGCCATTGGGCAGAGTTCCACTCAACACTTAGATTTTCGACTAAGTCAAAGAAATAGTCCCTCAAGCTTGTGCAGAAAAAGAAGTAACGTCCGGCGGCCCATTGCTCTAGACTGAACGAATCAAAGACATATCCAGACCGCGCGTTCCAGTACTTTAATAGTCTGATCGCAGGCTTCAATTTGCTGTCACATCGTGTGTTGGCTGATGTGAGCTTAGTATTAAAATCGCGGGGCGATGTACCCATCCACTCCAGAAAACTTGTCTGAGGAGCAGGAATTCTGAACTCATAAAAAAAGCCCTCAATAGCTGGGACTAGGTCAAACTTGATGTGATTTAGGCTTAACACCACGGAGGGGTGCGATTGGACAATGTCCGACGACGAATAGTACTTCTCGGCGAATCTCTTCAATCGACTCACATACGTTTGCGGTTTGTAGGTGTTATCGGCAAAGACAATCATGTAGTCTATGTCAGATTGCGAGTCCATGTTGCGCGGCAGGATCGTTCCGCGGGTTGATGAACCGAACACAAACTGTTCCGAGATATCGTCACCGAAATGCAAGTCAAGACGGTTACGCAACGTATCGACCGATGAGCTGATCGAACTACGTTCTTTTTCAGACAGGATCGCACTACCAGCTTTACTTGTCAGATGCGTCTGGACTGACATTGCTTACTCACTGTAATCGGACTCCCCATTCTTGATTCCAATCTTTGCTTTGTTGTACGCCCAGTCCGGTATCTGTGGGGATGACGCATTTAGGTCGTCTCGCTTGACGACTAGTTCTTCGAATACGGCCTGGATATCATCGTCGGATCTGTCGCTTTTTGTGACAATGTTTAGAAATATCCTGGCCCTATTTCGCAGAGTAAGGTACTCTCCTGCACATCTCCTATGAGACAGAGTCCATTCATTCGGATTCAAGAACGTGCTGACTGCAGTAATAGCCGCTACCGTGACTGCTAAGCTTCCGGCTAAAATATCCGATCCCTTAAAAGCACTGACCCCAGCTAACGCCGCAGCGATAACATTGGGGATACCAATCCAGAGATGAATCGATCTCCATCGAGTAGCAGCGTTGTAGTGAGACTTCGCTGAGTGCAGTGCGTCTTCTGCAATCCGCTTAGCTTCGTTTCTGTACTCTGATAGTAGTTCGGGGCGCACTTGTGTTGTTCTGATCTGCCGTGACTAGCATACTGTCAGTAAAATATAGTCACAACTATCCGCATGCACCTCATCAACTCACAAGAAAACATGCGTCGGACGGATGTAAGTCTTTGAATCCATTTGTATTAGTTGGCAGTGCCGGAGTCATTCGCGTCCCAATCGGTCCCAATACATCACAAATTCGCACAAGAATGCCCAAGAATGCACGAAAGGTCTCCCAAACTCGCACAGGAATTCAAGGCGAATGGCTCCGCACGATGTGAGTGGCTACCACAACTTGCCTCCTAGTGATCTTAAAAAGTCAGGTTTGAGGATTGCGCGAGCCTTCCATATCTCACACAGCTCGGTACCGCAGACGGAAGCTCAATCTTCACCTTGTGCTCCACCATTTCCGAAAGTTGTAAGGTGCAAATGCGTTGGTCTCAGAACCCGGGATTTAGGCTGACCTCGGATACGAGTCATTTCGTTGGTGACTTTGCAAGAAAGGTCAGAGTAGCCAAAGCCTCCTGTGAAGTTCAGATGGAGCTTGCCGTACACGGCGTCTTCTGTAAAGGAGTTTCTCACATAAAAAGAAGCTGGCCGCTGGTCCTTATTCGGAGTTTAGAGTGATGGGGATTGCTTTTTTGCCAGGCTACCATGCTGGGACCATTGCCTCGACCTTGTCTATCTGTTCTTTGTCTGCCCCGCAGTTGCCGAAACTTTCACCTTGAAGAACCATGTCAGCGTTTTCGCGGTAGCCGATGCCACTGCCGCCAAATCAATGCTGGCACATGTCGTAGGATCCGCCTTCGTCAATACTTTGTTCCTCGCCTGCATGAATGATCAGGGCAAGGACCTCTTTGAGAATTCATCTCGCAAAGAGATTCGTCCCCAGCAGAACTGTAGCGTGGCAGGATTCAAGATCGAATTCCAGCAACTAATGCTAGTGTTCACAATATCAAATTGTTATCAGCTCGGCTGTAAAGGTCGTGACTGCGTTAGGCAGTCCATTAGCAATTGCCTGTGTTCTCAACAGAATAGGTCTGCACTTTTGAGTGATGAGAGTTCATGAATACGTGTTAACACGGATTTTTTGTTGACTAAACACTTGCAGTGGCAGTGACAATAATGTATACTTGCCATCGCTGATGACGAAGCTTTTGCGGGAAGTGGGACTCCCAACCAGGCGAAGTCGTTCGGCAGAGATTACTGAATTTTGGTGACTTGTGGTCTTAATGTAAGACTCCAATCCACCGATCAATTGTACATGTTGGGGATGTGCATTCTATTAACCGAATGATGTGGATTTTCCACATCTAGTAATAGAGGTGTATATGGTCAGGATTCTTTCGCTCCTTGCCGTCCTCGTGGTGATCACGTTAAGTGCGCTCAATGTTTCTGCGCAAGGTGTTCCACCTCCCTGTGTCCCGGATTGTTTTGGCAATCCATTTGGTCCAACCCAGAAAATTGTATTTACCACACCGGGTGGATGCACCGTTCGTGTCTGGTACTCGTGGAGAATTGCATGTGGCTTATACCGCGATCTAGCTATTCAGAAGATTGAGATCCTGGGTTCTTGCGGGCAACCGTCCTCCATGTTAATGGACGACATCACGGAACACCTGTTTCTTACAAACCCCATGGGCTTCCCCGAACCGGATACGGCTGAGTGCGACACGCTTTATCGCGTTACCAGGGGTCAGTGTTGGCGCAGAGATACGGTTGACTGTGATGGGGACACTCTTATGCTTCCATGTAGCAGTGGTCCAAGCTGCTGCTTGGTGCGATATGAGGTTTGCCTTGACTCCGCAGGCACCAAGACCGTTCGACCCTTTGCGGCTGAGGTGTTAATCGACACATGTATCGTACCACCTGGTGCCACATGCGAGAATGTGTGCACTGTGCCTCATTACAAAGCCCCATCTCACAGTGGAGCAACGATAAGCACTAAGCATTCTTCAATTGGTGCTAGCTCAGTTAGAGTTATCCCTAATCCGGTGAGCAGTGATCTAACTGTTGCGGTTCGCGGACTAACTCCTGGTGTTTGGACGGCTACTGTTGTCACAAGCACAGGGCAAAGCGTAGTTACGGAAGTCCTAATAGTGAATGCTTCAGGTATTGGTGAGATCTTCATCGACTCCAGAAGTATGGCTATTGGTACACACGCGCTGCGACTAACAAATGGTTCTGAGTCTTACAGCTCAACCTTTGTCGTGAGCAGGTAATCGGTTACTAACCAGGTAACGTCATGAACCCTCGACACAACATCTCCTTGGTTCTGCTGTTGGTTGCAGTCGCTGGCGGTGCTCAAGCCTCCAGCGATTCAGCAGCAAAGGTTCGGAATCCCGACCTGATAATGAGACATCGGTTTGTCTACACGGATGATGTAGACAAGGATGTGGCTGCGTTGCGACTCAAGCCTTCAACACTACTAGCTGGTGTCAAAGTTGCCCTTGGTGGCGAAAAGGGGGCTCTGGTACGTTTGAGAGTTGTTAACGCTCCGCACTACGTCAGCACAGCCAGAGGTGCTCTGGACTTTGTTCCTCCCGTTGAGGTAGTAAAGGAAACTGCTGGACCAGAGGTCGCAACTCTAACCTTTCAAGAACCTGTGTCCATTCCGCACGGCTGGTGCTTTGTGGTCGTTGAGAGGGTAGTAGGAAAGGCGGCGTTGCTTACTAGTAACGCAGACTGTCCATTATTGTGTGAAGGAAGCCAGGGGGACATTTACCCACGACAGTTAGTTGTCCATGGTGATAAATGGACACATGCAAAATCACAATACGCGGTAGAAGCACTCACCGCACCTGCCGACTCAGATGGTTCGAATTCCTGGACGTTAGATACTGTTCCTACTAGCACCTTCAACGTTGTAGCAGATCGCAAAAGATTCACGTGCAATGCTGTGCTACAATCGAAACCCGGAAGCGTGCCCATGGTGCTAGTCAATGGGTCGCAGTATAAGATCAATCAGAATTCTCTGGACACCACCATCGAGGGCCAACATCAAGATCTACTGCGCATTGGAAGTGTTGTTGTACCAGTATCTGGTGAGGCGCCGTTGTTTGTTGAGTTGCCACTTGGAGACCACATTGGCAGAGTGTATCAACGAACTGGATTGAAGGCGACTGCGCTTGTTTCAGAATTTTCCATCCCTCGCATAAACAGGATATTAAGCGCCGCGGTTGCTGATGTCAATGGAGATGGACTAGAAGATGTTATAGTGATTTCAGAATCGGAATCAGGAAAACCTGATGTCTTTGTGGTGGAGAGCGGTGATGATAGCGGGTACGATGTGCATCTCCAAAATGCTTTTCAGCTCATAACCACTCCCACTTCCGTTAATGCAGGTGATCTTAATGATGACGGTTTGGTAGACCTTGTGTGGACTGTTGCTGATAGACCAGCGTTGCTTGTCACATTCCAATCTCAAATTGGAGGATGGAAACTGGACAGCATCAACCGCGATGCTTCGATAAGTGAAAGTCTGCGCCCTGTCTTTTATCCTAATCATGGGATGAGACCGGGTTTGACGGCGGGCTACCGCAGGACAATTGAAGTTAAGGATGCAGCTCACATTGAGCTGTGTGGTCAAGCAGTCTCAGTCTCACAATCTTCGTTTCTAACGAGGGATGCCGCACAGATTCTTCCGATATCGGTCGGTCAGAATAGTTCCCGGAGCCTAGTCATTCCAGGATGTACTTGTCAGCCGACGATGGTTGTAAATGTAGATGAAGGCATAGCGTCTGACATGACTGGGCAGTGTCCAATTGGAAAAGGACTTCCCGTTAGCGAAGCACTTGTTTTCACGAGCGCATCTGGTTCGTTAGGTATCATAACTGTGGGCGATAGCGGGATAGCGCTCAACTCTCAGAGGGCCAATGGCTCAAAACCCGAGATCTTACTTTACAGGAATGGACCACATAACGGTGCATTTGTGAGATATCAAGTTGCTGGTGTATGGTACTCTACAATTGCATCACAGTCGTTTGGAGGGGCAAGCCAGCTTACAGATGCCTCCGTCGCGGGGATAGACACAGACGAAATTGATTCCCTGATTGTCACCTGGCCCGGACAGCCCAGAAAACAAGAGTTGTTCACTAGGACTCTGGATGGATTCCCATCCGTGATAGCATTTGGAACAGGCCGTCCATATGAACAACCTTCCCGTCTTGAAATCTCCGTGGTGCCTAATCCTGTTTCCGATCATGCGCGAATTGTCGTTAAAGGTCCACCAGATGTTTCGCTTACCGTGCGAGTCACAAACACACAAGGCCGCGTCCTATTCGAACAGATGTGTGTAACCGATGCTACTGGTCAAGTAGAGATATCATTTGACCCAGATGATACCGAGGTCTCAGCAGCAGGTTCGCTCATTGCAACAGCCTCTGGGCAGGGTATGCAGGCTTCGAAATCTTTTGTTGTTATCAAGAACTAGTTGCCAAGAGCACCTATGAACAACCTCGCAGTTAGCGAAACGAAATCTTTGAGTCGTGTTGCTTTGATAGCAAGCATCGTAAGCGCAGTTCTCTCGTTGCTACTTGTTGTGGCAGTAATGACGGGATGGCTCACAGGTGCACCTAAGGTAGGTTATGTCCGGACAGGTGAGGTTATCTCCGGAAGCGTCGCATTCAAAAGTGCGCGCTCTAGCTATGAGAAACAGATCATGGCTTGGCAGACAAATCTTGATACGTTGGAGTCAGAGTATGCAAGGAATCTGAGTCAGTTTAACAGCGCCTCACTGCAAATGGACGATGATGCAAGGGAAAGCCACCAGATAGGACTTGCAGAGCAACGCGCAACAATCGAGCGTTACTCGACGGCTATCAGCCAACGGGCAAAAGAAGAAGAGAAAAGGTTGTCAGATAGTCTGCTCAAGCAGATAAACGCATCGGTTGAACAGTATGGCCGAGAGCATGGATACGATGTAATCCTGGGTACCACATCAGAAGGTAGTCTGTTGTATGGATCCGAAGCGACAGACATTACAAAGAACGTGCTCGACTTTATCAACAGATGAAACTTCATGTTGCGATATCGGCTTCGCTGATCGCCGCTGCGGTGCTAATAGTGTTGTACCTGGTACGCATCTCCGGCCCAGTTATAAACGGGGAGCTGGCTTTTCGATTTACTGCGAGGAATCTCGTAGTACAGCTCTATAGCATGTCGACCACCAAAGAAGACATAGCAAAATACCGGCTGGAAGTTGTAGACACTGCAAGTCAGATCAACCCATTGGTTCGTGGCGTACATGACTACAACGATTTCCGTCAACGAGTAATGGTTGCTACGATCAGCGATGTTAGTGGATGGTCTGTCTCCACAACTGGTGGTAGCATTGTTGAAGGCAAGTGGCGATGTGAGGACACACAGACTATATCGGGTAAGCTCATCTTCCATATCGTGTTCCCGAATGTGCAAGTTCAGGATGTGGTGGAGTTGAGTTGGCGCGATCAGCTATTCGAAACAGGAACGCACAAGTTCAAACCTGGACAGGGAATATGAACATCTTCAGAATTAGAAATCGTCGTGTATTCCGCACCCTTGCCCTTGTGCTAGGACTTTCTATGGTAGCTGAGATGGTTGCACCAGCAGCAGTTTTTGCAATCACCTCTGGACCGTCTCAGCCGGACTTCGCATCATTTGAACCGGTGGCCACAACAAACATGGTCGACCCTGCATCGGGTGGGTTCACGTACAATCTTCCTGTTGTGCAGATTCCTGGACCGGGTGGTGGCTATGCCTTGTCGCTATCATATCATTCAGGCGTTCGACCCACCGACGATGCTAGTTGGGTCGGATATGGTTGGACCTTAAATCCAGGCGCAATCAACAGGTCTGTTCAAGGTGTGCCTGATGATTTCTCGGGTCAGAATGTGAAGACATTCTATAAAGGTCCAGCCGACGAGACAATCGCTGCTGGATACGATGTATCGTTTGAAGCATTCAGCATCGATGTTGTCAAGCTAAGCGTTGGTTATAGTAAGATGGTCAGGTTCAACAACTATCGCGGCTTGAGCTTTTCTGAAGGGCTAACGACCAACATAGCGGGCTACGGAACACTCTCGTATCAAGCGGATGGTCATACTGGCAAATTTGGGATCTCAATCTCGCCCATGCCTTTGCTGGGAGAAATCGCTCAGTTCGGAATCAGTCAGATGGAGTCTATTTTATCGACTGCCGATCCTTCCGGGAGTCTTGGAGGATTCCAGTTGGCAAAATCTGTTGCCGTCGGTCTTGCTCGAAATGCAGTAAGTGCCACGTCCTCTTTAGCCAGTGGCTACACAGTTCAGCTACTCTCACCGCGCATTCTTGCGACGAGTTCACCGCAGTTTAGTTCCGATTGCTTCAAGGTTGGGATACGGGCAAAAATTGCACTCGTACCGATAGTTCCAGGAGAGATAGGACCGAGTGCAGGATTTGAAGGTTCGTATACGGTTCAGAGACCTAGTGACCACGTTACAAACCAAGCCTATGGGATCATGTATCAAGGCCGAACTGAAAGGCTCAGTGCTCAAGCAAAGTCCAGCGTTGTCTATGACTACTCTACTGATCGTGAAAACCCATACACAGATCGCGACCTCTATTTACACGCCCCCTTCAGCACTCCGGATTCTTACAACCTTACAGGTGAATCTCTAGCAGGATCTTTTCAAGCGCACAATCGAAAGCTTGGAATCGTACATCCACCGCAAAGAAGTTCGGTCACCAACATGCACGACATCGACGCGCGTGTGAGCATAGGCTTTGCCACAGGAGGTGGAGGTTCTGGTACCAAGGGCAAGCAAGAATCGAAGGTTCGTCCCTGGAGCGACCCGGATACAATCAGGTTCGCAAGTGCCACTGACACCATGGAGTCATGGTACGATGGTGAACCAGTCTTTTTCAGATTTACCGGTGATCTTGGTGGCAAGGTTGGTTGGACAGAATCGGACGATGCCGTAAGAGTGCCTGCAAGTAGGAATGGTCCCAACTACGATGGGCTTGGTATTGACACACTGATGAACGATGGTGCAAGATCAGGGAGGAGTTCAAACATCTCTTACGTAACGAACCGTGAAATGTATGCGCATTACAGCCTAGGCAAACTTCGACGTGCATACACTCCGATCTCCAAGATGATGGAACATGTAGATCGCTCAGAAGCATGCCTTGCAGATTTAGTTGGCGAGTTTACGGTTACAAATGAGAGCGGTGTAACCTATACATATGGCTTGCCGGTATTCGCCCGCAACGAAAAGAATTTGCAGTACGGAGTAGCTGGAAGCTGGGGTGATGCCTTCAAAACACACCCTAAGAAGGAGCAATCTCATCATTCAAATGCTCCCACAGTCAACGGTCAAGTCAGAGAGGATCCGTATGTATCAACTTACTTGCTGACGCAGATTCTTAGCTCGGACTATGTGGACAGAACGGATAACGGACCGTCGTCAGACGACTTCGGATCATATACTGTCTTCAGCTACCAGCGCTGTGCGGGTACTTATCTGAAGGAGATGGATCCCGCCACGTCACACCAATGGTATCGTTGGCGAACCCCTTATACGGGCCAATATTATCAGCCAGGCAGAATGCTTGACAACAAACTCGCAGGTGATTACAAAGATGACCGGGGCATCGTCTCTTCTGGTGAGAAGGAAGTATACTTTCTTGAATCTATCCAGACAAAAACACATACAGCCGTATTTGTCACGAACAAGACAAACTTCGAAGCCAACGGAGTTTCCGGTGCTATGACCATCAGTGGATCACAGCGTGAACGTCTAGACGCATATGAAGCCTACAATCCACCAGAGGTCATGCCAGAGTCTGAACTAGAGAAAGTAAGTGCAAGTGACCCAGGGAAAATCCAAACTGGGTATGATGGAATCTGGAATTCTGAGTTCGCCGGCAGATACTACGATGGCAAGGTAATGACTCCGGACAAGGTGGTATCTGGAGTAAAGGCAAACAAGAATCGGTACCTTGAGCGAATTGAACTGTGGTCAATGGACTCCACTGGTGTGTTCAATGAGCTTCTGCAGACGGCGAGGTTCGAGTACGACTATTCGACTATGATGGCTGGGACCGGGAAGTGGGAAGCGTACGACTCCATTGCACATGTTACTAGGCACTATTATTCACCACCTACAGATTTGAACTCAGCCGTAGGGCTCACGCTTCACAATCTGTGGCCGGAGACAGCGGAAACAGCTGTAGGTCTCTACAGATATGGTAAACTCACGTTGAGACGAGTTTGGTTTGAGTACGGTGGCGTCAAGTCAGCGCGCATTTCGCCATACGAGTTCGACTACAGGAATCCTCCGAAATCAGAGTTTGCCTCGCATATCACAGACAAGTATGGGGCAGTTTTCGATGGATATCCAGAATCACCACCTACGCTGGATTCAACAGGGTGGTTGATAGATAAGGAAAATCCAAGCTATGACGAAGCAAGCACGGATCGCTGGGCATATCATACTGGGTATGCTGGAGCTGTGAAAAGATCTAACTATGCCCCCTACGTACCTCAGGTGCCGGACGGCTTCGATCCGGCTGCATGGAATCTGAAGTCGATTACGTTGCCATCGGGAGGCAGGATTCTAATTCAGTACGAACAGACAGATTACCTGTACGTGCAGGACCAGATCGCTACGGCAATGACTCCGCTTACGTTAGTCAATAATGACGACAATTATGTAGAAGTCAACGTTAAGAAGATTGGAGTAGCAGCAGACAAGATTGATCAGTACGCAACAATGCTCAGGTCGTATGTCAAGGATAGACGGCTAAACCTTAGAGCGCTGTATCAATTTCAGAATTGCGCTCCATATGTTGGGACAACGTTCCCAACGGATCGTCCTGTAGACTTTGTCTCTTGTTACCTCAATTCACAGAATGTTGAAGTTGTTAATGACTCGACGATTAGAGTAAGCTTCAATTCAGATCAAACACCACACGACGCAGCCGTGGATTACGCTCGCGCAAACCGGGCAAAGGACTATGACTGTAGTGGCAAGTCGCGAGTGAGTATGGACAAGATCAAAGAGATCGAGTTCTGGGGAGCGTTTGTCGCAAACTTGCTCCCATTGTCCCAGATACTTCAACAGTTTCAGGTTCCACCAACCCAACCGATTCTTCAATTCAGCTACCTACGATTGCCTGTTCTTAAAGGCAAACTGGGTGGAGGAATTCGAGTTAAACGATTGCTGATGTATGATAAGGGGCTTGAGGCAGGCGATGAAGTGTTGTATGGCACAGAGTATATCTACAAGAAGTGGCAAGAAGTTGGTGGCGTGAACACGCTGGTCAGTAGTGGCGTAGCATCGAATGAGCCTAACCCTGGCCGCGAAGAGAACTGCCTTGTTCAACCAATCAAACAAAGGGAGACCCAAGACCTCCTTGAGGAGATTCTGTACGGGGCTGATTTGGACAAGTTTGAGGGTCCATTGTGCGAGTCGTGTCTACCTTCTCCTGGCATAACTCATTCACAAGTGGTGATGCAGTCAATCAATGATGGCGTTACAAACACCGGGCATACAATTGCGAGTTTCTGGACCTGGCAAGACCACCCGGTGTCGATTGCGTGGACTACAGTCGAAAAGGATGCAATCGTCCCGATACCAGTCATCGACTTCCTGAGCTCAATATCTACCGAAAAGTTCTTCTCGTCCCAAGGATATGCAATCATTATTCCGGGAATGAACGCAAGACAAAAGTCAACCATCCAATGCCAGGGTAGATTCAGTACATCACAACCGGAGTCTCCAAGTACAGTAGCAACGATTGAGTACGAGTACTTTAAAACAGGTGAAGGAATCCCGGTTCTGGACAGTGGAGTCTTTGGTGGGATATCACTTCAGAAACTTGGACGTGAGGAACAGATAACTCTGGAGAATCGGATTGTCACGGACAGGACTGAACTGTCTACGATTTCCATCGATGCTGGAATAAACTTTCCTAGCCTGGCCTTGCTTTTCCCGACGCCGTTTTTCACAGGGGCGTATACCTACTCCTTGAACGACAAGGCATGTGCCATGAGTGTTGTAACGAAGGTGATTTCCTACCCGGCTGTTGTAAAGAGAGTGATTCAAGAACATAGAGGTGTACGCCAGGTTACAGAGAATGTGGCCTTCAATCCTGAAACGGGCAGACCAGCAATAACCATGACCTATGACGCATTCAACAAGAAGGATCTGCAGCAGTCAACAGGTCACATAGGTACGCTCACACAGATCGAAGTACCGGGGTCTGCTGTGTACGCGCAGCTTGGGCAGATGGCTGCCAATGATCGCATGTATACGCGCCTCGTGTCTTACGAAAGAATTTTACCTGACAGTTTCAAACTCAAATTCCCTGTCAACCCAGTAAACAGACACTGGTTGGGAGACCTAGTGCATGTTCGAGCGAATGCGGTTTTTAAAGCAATTGGTCATGTGACACGGATTTCCGGAGACACCGTCTTTTGTAAAACAGTTTCATGGAGTGCGATCGCTAGCCCAGTGCCAGCGACTGGAAATGCAACTGTTGAACTACTTCGGTCGGGGAGGAAGAACTATCTGACACAAACGGTCGGGTCAGTTGTTGCGTATGGGCTCGACTCAGCATTCTTTGCAAACACCACTAGTATCCTCAACGATGCGGATGGCATCATTAGTGCGTCAGCCTCGATCCTTACAGAAAACTGGCCGATAGATCAGGCTGAGTATGGAACGGTCAGCGGTACAAACCCAAACAGCTTTGAAAAGGGAAATCGAGGTAGGTGGGCTCCATCGAGTAATTGGGTCTACTCTGATTCTACACTGGGTTCCACACAAGGTACCCAGAGAATCTATAAGGGTGGTGTTGTGGCAAGTGCCTGGGCCCCATTCGACTGGAATGCGAGTTCTCAGAATTCCAAATGGATAATGACGGACTCCATAACCAAGTTTGATCCATTCGCCAATCCCACAGAGTCAAAGAATGCAATCAACGTGTACTCATCAGTTCGGTTTTCACACTCTCAGACCATGCCTTCCATCATCGCTGTTAACGCTCAGCGCAGTGGCATTCTGTTTCAGAGTTTCGAGGATAGAAGTGGAGTAGACACTTCAGCCGCTCATACAGGTAGACGATCATTGAAGCTGACCGATACTAGTGTGGCGACGACTATCGACAACATTGACGCTGATGCGCCGAACAATGCAACTGGTGTTGTTGTGCGATTGTGGGTGAAATCAGTAAGCGGCGCAGTAAACGTCAAGATTGGATCAATTGAAAAAACGCCTGCACAGATAGGCAGATCTGGGGACTGGCGCTTGGTTGAGGCTAAGTTTAGTCCCAGCGATTTCAGCGGGCTAAGTGCTACAGAAGCCCTATCAGTAAGACCCACGGGTTCGACCCCTGTATGGGTAGATGATGTTAGAATGGTGCCGTTTTCTTCGAAGAGCACCTGCTATGCCTACGATCGCTCTTCCCTGCGTCTGATCGCACAATTCGATGAATCGCACTTTGCAACCATTTATCAGTACGACGGTCAGGGCCGACTTACACGTCTCGTTAAAGAGACTGAGCGCGGAATAAAGACTGTCAAGGATGGCTCATACCATCAACCCCTCGTTGAACGCCATGAGTGTACTGGCGACAATGCTGTTGCATATTTCTCAGTCATGAAACGGTTCGGGAATATGGGAATCAGCAGAGTAGGATCTATACTTAACGATGGTGTTCAGAAGCTCATTCCAACTAACAGCAGTCCAGGCAGTTTGGAAGGTCAATTCGATGTTCTTGAAATGAACATTGGGATTGACTCAACAAGCACGTCGATCTTTGGCAGGCGGGTGGATACGTTGCTTATTCCTAAGCAACAAAAGCAGGAAAAAGTTGGCGAGGTAGGAAGGGGGCCGAAGTAATGAGAGCCGTCAACCTGCAAGTGCTTCTACTACAGATATGCCTTGCTTTAGTGCTTCCTGGCACGCTGATCGCCCAGGGAATCAATCTTGATTGTGATGTCTGTGCTCCACCCGACACGCTTCATCATCCTAACACGTGGTTCCAGACCACGATAGCTATTGGAAGTGGTTGCGCGGTCCAAGTGCATTATTCTACCAACAAGTGCATGCCTAGCGGATGTCATGTGCTGAACATTGATCGCATGTCATTCATTGGCGAAGGATGTGTGTTGTATTGTCCATGGGAGTTGTTCGCATTGGTGGTTGGCACCATGATCACAGACAACACCATCAACTTTCCGTTCGATTCTCTCGCGGAAAAGGAATGCCTATTACTGGCGCAGCCAAGATGCTGGCGGAGACACTCCGGATATGATACATGTTTTATCTCGGAGAACTATTATGAGCGGTACATTCCTTGTGACATGGACGAGTGCTGTTTCATGAAGATTGAACTATCTCCAGATGGCTGTGGTCAATGGTTGTTGGCCGACGTTGACACAAGCGTAGTGCATGATTATTACGGTTCAGAAGTGTGGGAAGCGCAAATGGGGACCGAACCTTGCGATGTGTGTATGAATCCGGGTCCACCCATACCGAATCCAGCTGCTCCGGCAGATTGCCGTGACGATCACGTTTGCTATTGGAGCTGCAAGCAAGATCTGGTGAAAAGATTCTTGACCATGCAAAGAAAGTTCGTCAAGTGAACGCCAACCTATCGATATCGGTTCTCGTAGCCGTGGTATTAACTACGTGCGGACAGATTGTATATGCCGGAAACGCAATTGACGACATAAGGGAGTCGCTTAAGCACTATGAGGCAATGGTTAAGCGAGGCCGATCCGGATGTGGTCGAATCAAGGCAGTGATGATTACAGAGTCTCGCAAATCAAAGGTAGATAGTGTGGAAGTCTGCATCACCACGTCCAACGATGCAACTGAAGTCAAGACGGGTTCGTCCATCGTGCGCTCAACGAGCAAGAAGCTCGTAGCCGTATACCCTGCAGCTAAAAAGATTCTGATCAAGTCCAACTACTCAACTGGACCCGAATTGGAAGGGGCGGCCACGTTAAACAAGATGACATCGGTTCTCCTTGGTGGCTGTAAGGTAGAAAGCGATGTGATCTCTGGTAAGAGCAGACGTGTTGTAGCTGTCATTTCAGGCACAAAAGGTAAGCCTGCCAACATCCAGAGCATTGTGTTCATCCTAGATGCAACAAGCAATCGACTTGTTGAAGCAACGATGACCTATCGCGAAAACCAACCATTGGCTCGGGCAACACTTAAATACACTGAAGTAAGCGTTGACATACGATCACCAGAGTTTGCTACTGGCAGGCTCGACGTTGGAATTCTTGACGGCAAAGGGAAACCCGAGAGATCCTACGCCGGATATGAGATTGTCACGAATTAACAAGAACGGACTACCTGAATGCAACGGAACCATTTGACTACGAACCAGACATTGCTGTTCACATTATTACTCATGTGCACTGGACTATATCTGACTGGTTGCAGTAGTAACCCAGACGATCCGGGTGGAAATCCACCTCCTACAAATGCCGGAACAATGGTTGTGAAGGTTCTGGACTACCACGGCAACCCGATTAGCTCGGCCATGGTGAATATCCAGGGAACGGATGTCTCTGTAGATGGTAACGGACTAGTGACCTACCAGGCAAAAACTGTCCCGGAATATGTAGAAGTCAAGGTTCACAAGTCAGGGTGGATGTTTACACCGGATTCGTTGAAAAATCTGATCGAAGCTAACGACAAGGATACCATCACCATTCGTGGTGAGCAGCCGTCGGACCCGTTGTTTGTTGACATGGTTATAGTGTCTGCAGGTACCTTCATTATGGGGTCAGACTCAACCTTTGACCGTACGGAGAATTCAAGACCGACATATGAAGCAACCATTACGAGGGCATACTACATTGGAAAGTTCGAAGTAACTGAGAAGTTATGGAGAGCGGTAATGGGAAGTGACTCAAAGTCTACAGGATGTGATAACTGCCCAGCGGTTGGAGTTACTTATATGGATGCGATAACCTTCTGCAATGAACTTTCCCGAAAAAAGGGGTTAGAGCCTCCCTATACAATCAGCGGACCATATGTTTCATGGAATGATGCAGCAGATGGATTCAGATTACCAACCGATTGTGAATGGGAGTTTGCCGCAAAAGGTAACCTGACCACTGCATGGTATCGAGGCTCATATGGTGACTGGGCTGAGTTGAACAAGATTTCCTGGACAGGAGACAACTCGGGTAATACTAAACATGAGGTGGGGTTACTGGAACCAAATGCGAGAGGCATGTTTGATGTACTTGGGAATGCAGATGAGTGGGCATGGGATTGGTATGCAGATCCAAACTCAGACGCGAAAACTGATTACAAAGGACCATCATCAGGTGAGCGGAGAATATTGAAAGGCGCATCCTTTCTAACTGGTCAAGGTGGCCATTTCTTGTACAAACGCACCGGAACACCACCAGTGCCAACTAACTCAATATTGCCTGGTGCTGGGTTGCGTTTAATACGGAGACCGTAGTCATGCTTAAGAATGCAGCTTGGAATAGCTACGTGACCGGATACTTCCTGTATACCACCAAGGCATGTATGCTGGTGGTTGTCAGCATCTTCATGCTTTCACAGCCGCTAACGGCACAAAAAAGCTCGGAAACAATTCAAGAGTATTACACGCAAACGCGCACCACTTTTGATAAGAGGGAAGGATTAGTTTTACAGCTGGACTCAGCATGCGGGTTGAATCTAAGCGCAAATCCTAGACCGGATTATTGTGCAGATAGATGCATTTCGAAAGCCTTTCTCCGAATCTCTTTTGGATGTACAGGACTAAACAGACGATTTGTTTCACCAGATTCAAACTGGTCTGCATCACTCTTGGCTAGCATAATCGTTCGCGATGAAGGTAACTATCTTATAGGTGACCTTTGTGACACTATTTCACTAACCCTTAGTTCGGATTCAATTGTCAGCAAACCTGTCGCTGTATACCAAAGGGACGTAACAAACTATCTTGAGTTGGCCTGTGAAGAGGGGCTAGAAGATGGTTTTGATAGCGTGCTTGTCACAGTGCTTGGGCTGGACTCATCCGGTGTTCCTCATGTTGACGACTCGCTGTGGCTAGAGGTAGAAGTAATTGAAGTTGAGTCGATTGGCGGCCGCAAAGGCAGCTCTAGCTTGGCAGATTGTTCTGTCTCGTCGAATATCATGATTGAACCATATGACGTCTCAGCGGTAAACCCAACCACTTTATTCTGGGAGACCGTTGATTGCCCAAACGACTCGTTTCCTAATTATCAAGTTCAGATTGTACGACTGTTTAACTACGATACCACATACCAGTATACCGATTCGACCATCAAGACGAAGATTGACTGGACGAATGCACTAACCGTCGAGACGTATGGTCCGCAGATGGATCTTACGCTTACGCTTTCTGAAGGCACAGGCTTCTACGCTTGGCGAGTACGACCAATAGGCAATATGTATCCAAACTCCGTTGGCCATGAGTTGAATTGGGGTTGTTGGTCAACAGCGCCACCAAATGGACTTGCAGACCTGCTGGTAACTGTTGGTGTTGGTGGAGTAGAGATATCCGGTCATGAAGAGTGGGAACCGTGCGTGTTCTACTATGAACAGTTTGACGATACTCTAAACTGGAATCATGTCAGGACCTGGGTTGAAGGACTCGACGGCCGTCCAGGTATGGGTGAGTTAATCACCTATGCAAACGGCCTCGGTAGACCAAGACAAGTTCAAGTCTTCGACCATCAAACAGATAACATCTTAGCCAGTGTAACGGCGTATGACTTTGAAGGCAGAGGTCAACTTACGTCAATGTCAGCCCCAATTTCCACGGGTCACTTTGGATATAGGACTGACGTGTTTGATGGGAGTGGTGGAGCCCCCTACCGAGCCTCGGACTTCGACGTTTCGGCGAGTACTGTGGGTACGGCCGCCGGTAGTATCTCTAGCTATTGGTCAGGCAGCAACCCGGATACTACGATTCCTTCTGCCGAAGGGTATCCATTTTCACGTTCGCTTGTCACGGCTGATCCATTAGGAGAGCCACGAGAAGAGAGTGGACCGGGGTCTGTACTTAAGATCAATGCAGGGCACACAACACTGCACTACCTTGCATCACCAGCAGATAAGGAGTTGGTATCAATCTTTGGTGACGAGGCACCTGATGTAGCGTCTGTACTTAAGAAGGTGACGGTTGATCCAAATGGTGTTTCAAGTGTGGCATACGTAGATCATCTTGGTAGGACAATAGCAACATGTTTAGAGCGGAAGGCTGCTCCACCGGCGGCAATGTTGGAGTTGGACGACAACGACTCTGTAAATCAATTATCAATGATCACATCGATATCCAAGGGCATAAGCATTATTCCGGGGATTATCACCAATACAAAGACGTTCTTGCTTGCGGATGCGATGTGGGTGAGGCTAGACTATTCATTAAAAAAACAAACTGTAGATGTCGAGTGCGCACAACTGTGTTTTAGCTGCGACTATGAGACACGTATGCGTCTGGTGAATGATGTTAGTGGAGCCGAACTCTGGTCAGATACAGTTCTCTACATTCCCACATCTTGTTCGCCGGAGAACGACTCGCTGGTGATGGAAACAGACTCGATTTATTTAACGCCAGGCCGGTATCGCATGGAGCGGGCAATACGCACGGCATTGCCGGATACAACTACACTTGAAGGTGAAAACGTAATTCGAACCAAAAGAGACAAACACGTAGACAGTGCACGGGCGTTGTTCTACGCGGAGGGGCAGGAGCTCATTGACTCGTTGTTTGGAGCTGACCAGATTGAGAGGTACTACAACAATCAAACTGATGATGGGAAGCTACAAGACACTATGCTTGCGAAGTACCTAGAGTTTTACGCAGCACTGGATGTCACGAAACAAGTATCAGTAGGAGCGTGCTGTACCATTACGCTACCTCAATCACCTTGCGCTACCGGTTGCGGAGACACGTTGTTTGAATGGGAGGACTTCATTTACGAAAAGTGGGGAACTGTTTACGGCACTGACCTTGAAGACTATTTCTGGGTAGGTGGGGACACTACTGAACCAACCTTCGACTATCCATCTCCTGCTGGCAGCTTTGATACGCTTATTAAAAGTATGGTTGTGGAAGGGGGCTATAGTTGCGCAGATTTATGGGGTTGTTTCGAGGGCCTGGTTCAACAGTTCGATCGGGTTGCGTTTGAGGAATTGGAAGACGGCACAATTCGCAAGCGTGCGAACTTTGATTTTTATGAGAGGTTTCTAGCATGCGCTGGCAAGAAACTGTGCAACTTCTCCACAACTCCAACAGGTCCAACGGGCTATCGCACGCGAGGCTGGAAATACTACTACGCCGACACCAATGACACCGAAACAAAGCAAAGACTGTACTCGCTTGAATACAATCCCAGTGACACAACTGGTGCATGGTTCTGCGGTCAGGCCGAAACTGATAGCCTTGCCAACATCAACCACCTAAGATTCTACCGTACAATCCACGGCATGAATGCCGAAGACGTTGAGGAGCTAGCAGACTCCTTGGATATCTCTGCAAACCCGTTCGAAGATTTGTGCGATCCCTTAACTGTGGAATGCATGGCAGAGTATGCAGCGAGGCAGTCAGACACCTGTAAGTCGATCTGCCAGATGCTGGCTGACCGGTTCAAAGACTCCGTAATAGCTGCATGGCACAGAAAAGGTTATTGGGTTGAAGGTGATGCGTATGACTACCGGTCTGATCCTAAAATCAACGACACCATCTCTATCTCAACCATTTCTTGTCTTTCATATGGTTTGCAGGCGGAGTGTGAGGCACAGTGCAAGCTCACTGTTGATGCCGATACCCTCGGTGTTGACTCAATATTGATTAACGGCATCGGTACGGAGGAAGAGATAGAGGCTATCAATAAGATTCGGTTCAACGCCGGATTCTCTGTCAGCATTGCCGATACCTGTACTAATCCTGCTGACATATCAATCACACGAAAGCAGCCAGCATCGCTGAAACTTGCTGAAGAGCTCAACTACCAATTGCAGCAGTTGAGACAAACCATGCAAGCAGAGGATACCTTGTGGGACTATTCCGCACTCTGGGCCAGTCTTGTGTTTGAGTTGCCGTATACCACAGGAGCATGTCCACCCGATTCAGTGCACCAGCGCATACCCGTATACAAGTATGGAAACGCAAAGTTTGTAGGTGGCGTGATTGAGGGAGATAGCAGTTATCCCGATCAGTGTTATCTCATTTATGAGTACGACATCCCGCAACCGCAGTCATACAACCTAACCAACCAGCACCCGATGGTTGGGTGGTTGAATGACTACTTGGACACCTACTGGGGCATGGAACAGAGTCAGAGCGTCGTTACCAACAACGGAACATTCGACTCATGCCGTACGAACAACGTGAGTTCATCAAACTACTACACATGGTACGGGAACCCTGATACGCTAACGGCCAATGACAGCTTGTTGTGGCAGTGGGAGTATTGTGCAGAAGATGGAGACACAGACTCGGTGTACTGCGATGCAATCTTCCCGTGTGTAAATGGGACAGCACTCATGCCGCTAGACTCCATTCTGCAGATTCTATCCGTTACAAAGCACCTGTTCAGGATGTCGCCATCGGACACCACATTGCGCACCGCTGGTCAAATAAAACTCCACTTCAACCTTGGTGATGTGGTTATCTGGCTCGAACCGGATTCCTGCATTAGTGGAAGTATTGATTCATTGCAACTCCGCATGGAGGTCACGTACCAGACTTGGGAGTACAAATACAAGACCACAATATCTAAGACTGAACTAACGACTCTGCTCAACAACGACTTCTCGGAGTCAGTAGGCAAGTTTGCGATGAATGACTATGGGCAGCTCGTCTTTGTCAACCTCTTGGAAGACACATACACGGACGTTGTGATAAATGGGATCAATTTCGACTGCTCAGATTGCCTGCATCGTGCGGACACCTTGTGCATGTCTATTTGTGATTCAGTTGAGTGTGGAACCATGTGTTTCCGCTGGCTGGCCGTGCCCGACTCACTCCATACGTGGGTACCCAAGCGTCGGTCATGTGCCGTAGACGCAATCAAGCTCATCCTCAATTCCGTTCGCCAGCAACTGGACGATTGCGAGCGCAACATCATCGACTCAGTAACCATCAGCTACAATCGTTCCTGTGCTACCCCAGACTCTATTGCTGACCAGTTCCGTGCTACCTACGGCGTCGAACTTTACCACTACACACTCTATTACTACGACCGAGCTGGTAAGCTCGTACAAACCGTCCCTCCCAAGGGGGTTCATCCTTTGCAACTCGGTAACATCACCAGGCTCAACCATCCTAATCACACGTTCAAGACCACGTATCGGTACAACACGCTTGGACAGTTAACAGAGCAGACAACACCGGACGGTGGCACAACAAAGTTTTGGTACAATGCCGTTGGTCAGCTCAGATTGTCTCAGAATGCTCGGCAACAACCTGACAACAAGGTTTCGTACACTAACTACGATGGTATAGGTCGTGTGATAGAGGTTGGTCAGGCTACCGAGGGTAGTCCTTCATCAGCCGCATCTGGCACAACAACAGCGGCGGGAGAGTATCGCGTAATTACCAAGTACACGGACTTCTATGATTTGCCAGAACCTTGGGACTCACGCACACAACGACTCTTGGACAATCGAATCAGCCGCGTTCAGAGCGACCGCGATGGCGACACCACAACACTCGGAGATCTGGTTACTACGTACTATTCCTACGATCCACACGGCAACGTAGAGTGGCTGGTTAATGAGCTGCCAGGACTTACAGGGACAGAGAACAGACAGGGCGTTCTAACGGAGTACGAGTACGACCTCATCAGTGGCAAGGTCATACGCGTTGCCCACCAGCCCGGGCGTTACGACGAGTTCCGTCACCACTACCGCTACGACCACGACTCACGCCTGGTATCGGTTTCCACAAGCCGCGACAGTGTGATCTGGGACGAAGACGCCCGCTACGAGTACTACCCGCACGGCCCACTGCGTAGATTGGAACTTGGTCAAGACAGTGTGCAAGGCATTGACTACACCTACACCATTCATGGCTGGCTCAAAGGCATCAACACTCCATCGCTCGACTCCTCACTCGATGTGGGACACGATGGTCACATCGGCGGCGAGCACGAAGCCTTTGCCAAGGATGCCTTCGGCATGATCCTGGGTTATCACACCAACGACTTCGTCCGCAGCGGCTCGCAGTTCGCCAGCGGCGCAAGCTGGTCCTACGCCGGGTACTCCCTCTACAACGGCAATATTGGCACGTGGACCTGGAACACGCGCCAGGCAGATGGCACTCCACTAAAAGCCCTCGCAGCCAAGTACCGCTACGACGTGCTCAACCGCATCAGATACGATTCATTGAGTGTAAGGGGCTCTGACGCGTGGGGAGCACTCTCCAACAAGTACGGCACATCATACGCCTACGATCCCAACGGCAATATTCTTGCGCTAACTCGGCGCGACAGCAGCGGCAACCGGTTCGACGATCTCACCTACACATACCCAGGGACAAATAATAAGCTCACTGGCATCAACGACACTGAAGCAGATAACGCCCACCCAACTGACCTTGACGACCAGATTGGGGACAGCTTCTACTACGATGAAACCGGCAACTTCGTTGGTGACGAAGACGAGATCGAACTGATCACGTGGACCCCTTCTAACAAGATTGACTCCGTGAAGAAGCGCAGTGATACTTGCGCCGTTGCTTTTCAATATGATGCAATGGGAAACAGAGTTGTTAAACGAGTATATGGTGGTAGTGGGGGCACAGTTCTTAGGAATACCACATGGTATTCTCGTGATGTTCGAGGTAAAGTTGTCGCGGTTTACTCACAAATCGGCAATGAAAACCTTGTTTCACTCAGCGAGATTACAATACATGGCAATGAACGACTAGGCTTGTTTACGCTGTCAGTTGAATACATCGAGTCTGATGAAAACCCGCGCGTTACGTTTGAGCGCCTTGTTGCGAAGAAACTGTTTGAGTTAAGTGACCAGCTCAATAATGTCAGGCTAATTGTTAGGGATGTATTAGAGGACGAAGGTTCAGGAATCCAGGCAAACGTATACAGTAGTACTGACTATTACCCGTATGGCATGCAACTTTCGGAGCGTACATATAGTTCATCAGAAGACTATCGCTATGGTTATGGTCGGTACGAGAAGGATGAGGAGATAGCAAAGCACGGCAACTACCTCAGTTTCGAGGACTATGGTTATGATCCGCTTGCCGCTAGAAGATGGAGTCCGGATAGAGAGGAAAAGAAGTTTGCGTGGATCTCGTGTTATGCTCCGTTTAACGGTAATCCGATGTATTGGACGGACAAAACCGGCAAAGAAAACATTCCAGCTCTTTTATGGGCTGCTGAGAACATGGCGAATAAAAACATTGTGTCAGACTACGAAGACCCGTATTTCGGTTCAAAGAGTAATATCTGGACCTACAAGCTCGGAACAGTACCGGACAGAGCTGTCTGTTATGAGTCATGTTTTATGGCCTACCTAAACTCTGGCCCGAAAGTTCTAGGCACACTTAAGAGTGGGTTTACTAATAGGTTAAATGCCTTTTTTGGCCGCTCACATAATACTGGAGGGATGAATTGGTTTAAGAACGGCAATGGTAGCGATAGAAAATTTGAAACTGACATGGGTAAGGGTGAGTTAGGTGACATTGTATTTATGGGCGAGGCGGCAGAAATGGAGGGGCATTCAGTGCTACTTGCGAGCGATATCTCCTTTGACGAAGTGACTATTGACGGAAAACAGGTTCAAACCGCAACATTCTATTCGCTAAGCACTAGTTCCGACACACAGGAAGAGTCATATGGCGGTAGGACCTTCACGTTCATTCAGCAAGAGGACGGTTCCTGGAAACAACAAGGTGGCCATGAATATACATTCCGTGGATTTGGCCAGATGAAAAACATCAAGACCACGGACGAACAAAGGCAGAAAGCCATGAAAGCGATAGAGAATGTAAAAGGCTTTATGCCACCCTCGGAAACACCACCTGACACACCATCTGAAATTCCCGACGATACAACAGCGTCTGAAGCAGGGAGTGAGCCATGAAAAACCTCATTACTGGGTTTGTTGTTTTAGTCTCAATCTCCTCAACGCTGCATTCTCAAAACATTGACCAAAATGTGTGGAGCCAAACCCAGATTGAGAGGAGTCGATTCAAATCAGAGGTAATGAATGTAGTTCTTGCAACCGAGATTTTTGACTTTGTTTACAAGGACTCAGTCGTCTATTTCTCGACAAATGATCTGATAGTGGACAAGGTACATTACAATCTCCAAAAACTGGGTGCGAGAGTTGAAATTGTAGACAGTATTGAAGCCGCAAGGATGAATCAATTTGTTGTACTTGCCGACTTTACGTTAGACTGGACCAAGCCATTCAGCGTTAGAATACAATTGTCTGTGACACCAAACTTCACTTTGACATGGGGTCTTGAAAAGCATAATGAGAAATGGGTTGTGTTGGGTTACGCTCTCTTTGCAGATTAGCATGTGAGGTCCCCTCAAATCCAATGTCAGTGCTTACGGTGGAATTGTAGCTGCTAATTGTGTTCTTCTAGTTAAACTGTTGACATGAAATCGGATGAAGAGTTTATCTGGAACTATAGGAGAACATTGGGCTAGCTTTTGGTTGATGTTTCTCTGTGACGGACCATCATGCACTGTGGATCGCTAGAGCGGTCTACATCCGAAAACCATAATTTTGGCACTAGTAATTTGACACTAGTCATTGTGTTGACTGTAAACAAGGCTACGAAAGCACTGAGACCAATTCCCTCCCTGACCACACGAAAAAACGCTAAGCCCCTTGTAGGTAAAGACTTACAAGGGGCTTGTTCTTTCCGGGGGACATTCTGGGGGACATTTTCGAGGGTGTCACTTTGTCTTTTTGGGTAGGTGGAAGGCAAGAATGGTCAGGTCGATCTTGATAGCCTCATCCTCGACTTTCTTGAGACGGCATTGGAATCTGGCGGCCTCACTACTTTCAAGTTGCATCGTGTCAAACGCCTCGTGACCCCGAATGATCTCGGGGATCTGATCCACGATCTTCGTGAAGTCCTTGATGTCTCGGTTGAACACTAAGATTGCTGCTTTCGTGTCGCGCCAGGTCAGATAACCAAGAACCTGAGTGATTGCATCCGAGAGTGACTGGGCTCCCTTCCAGTTCTTGCACTCGGCGATGAAGACATTGTGCTCTTTTGATCTGATGAGAATGTCTGTCTTCCCTGCCATGTTGAAGGCCTCCGCGGATGCCTGTCCCTCAAAGTGCGTGTTTAGCGCAGCAAGAAATACATGCCGTAGATCCTCTTCCTCAAGAGACGTGAAGGATGACGCCGCCCTCTCCATCATGATCCCCATACCCTTGCAGACATCAAGTATGTAGTTGTAGTCATCCTCCGAAATAGAAGGCTTGCTCTCTCTAACGTCGCTTGCCGCTACACTCGGTGGAGCAGCCAGCCGACGCTTCTTCTGTAGCGGAATCACTTTCGAAGCCGGGCCCTCCCTTGGCTTAAGCTTGATACCGAGATCCGCTTCAAACTGGCGACGTTTCTCTGCCTCAGCTTTGCGTTTAAGGAGTAATCCTTCAATCTGACTTCTCAAGGACGAGTTAGCCTCCTGCACATCCTTGAGCAGCCACCCCAGATACTTCTGAATCTGGTTAACCTGGTCGTTGATCTGCTGTTTTAGCTTGACCGGGCTCTGTTCGATAGTCTCTACCGATATATAGATGATGCTCCTTGAGTCATCAGCCCATGCTCGTGGAGGGTTGTGGTCAAGTGTTGATGGCGTAACTCTCAATAGGTCCGAATCTCCTTCGAACTGCTGCTCGACAGTGATTCCAACACCCCTCACGGTTGGAGAGTCGTAGTATCCTCCCCTTGGAGCTTCAACGTCGACGATTGCGGGCCCATCAGTTTGATACTCGCCGACGAGTTCGACCATTTGAAACAGGTGCTTGTCGCACAGATACTCCAGATGATCGTCGAACTGGCCGAGGATACTGTCCTCACTAAGTCTCTTGACGTACTCCCTCGCATCACTCATCCTGTTCAAAACAAGCTGATCTATCCTCGTTTCACTAAACAGATGGCTCATGTAGCTGTGTCAGTAGAATGTATGGATTGAAGTCCCGAACCTAAATTAGACGGTCTCATTGATACCAAACGCGAGTATAGCGCACCGTCAAGCACTGCACATGTTCGAACAAGCCTTCAAAAACATCGATGACGTCCTCTGGAAAGAGGCCGGTTGTACCACCGAGCTTGACTACACGGAGCAGACGTCGTGGCTCCTGTTCCTGAAGTACCTGGAGGGCCTGGATCAGGATAGGGCTGCCGAGGCGAAGCTGGAAGGCAGGGAGTACAAGCCTATTCTCGAAGACAAGTTTCGGTGGGACAACTGGGCAGCTCCGAAGGGTCCGGATGGAAAATTGGATCACCACAAGGCCCTGACTGGAGATGATCTTCGTGACTTCGTCGACAAGAAGCTCTTCCCCTATCTGCAGAGCTTCAAAGGCAAGAGTGATCGCAGAACGATCGAGTACAAGATCGGCGAGATCTTCGGTGAGCTGAAGAACAAGATCCAGAGCGGATACAACCTCCGGGAGATCATCAACCAAGTCGATCAACTACGCTTTCGTTCGCAGAACGAGAAGCACGAGCTGTCTGCCCTGTACGAAGAGAAGATCCGGAACATGGGTAACGCCGGACGGAACGGTGGTGAGTACTACACGCCGCGCCCACTCATCCGTGCTATGATCAAGGTCGTCGATCCCCAGATCGGAGAAACGATCTACGACGGCGCGTGCGGTTCAGCAGGCTTCCTCTGCGAAGCGTTCGACTACATCCGCGAAAGGAACCCCAAGAGAACGACGAAACAGGACAAGACGCTCCAGGAGGACACCTTCTTCGGTAAGGAGAAGAAGTCTCTTGCCTATGTGATGGCGATCATGAACCTGATCCTTCACGGTATCGAAGCGCCGAACATCATCCATACCAATACTCTTGCAGAGAACCTCGAAGACATTCAGGACAGGGACCGCTACGACATCATCCTCGCCAACCCACCCTTCGGTGGCAAGGAACGCGCAGAAGTTCAGCAGAACTTCCCCATTCGAACCGGTGAGACGGCCTACCTCTTCCTGCAGCACTTCATCAAGATCATGAAGGCAGGGGGCCGTGGTGCCGTGGTGATCAAGAACACCTTCCTCAGCAATTCGGACAACGCCTCCAAGGCTCTTCGAAAAGAACTGCTGGAGACCTGCAACCTGCACACCATCCTTGATTGCCCAAGTGGTACGTTCCTCGGCGCAGGCGTGAAGACCGTCGTGCTGTTCTTCGAGAAGGGTACAAAGACCCGCAAGATCTGGTACTACCAGCTCGATCCCGGACGCAACATGGGTAAAAACACTCCCCTGAACGATGGCGACCTCGAAGAGTTCGTCAAGCTTCAGTCCAAGGCGTCGAATTCTGACAAGAGCTGGGTCGTCAAGGTAGGAGATCTGAATCAGGAGTCGTTTGATCTCACCGTACGGAATCCAGCAGCCAGCAGTGATGCAACACTGCGTCATCCAACGGAGATTCTGAAAGAGATTGAGCGCTTGGACGCTGAAGCCCAAGAGTTGGTCTCATCACTTCGCCGACTACTATGAACAGCAACTGGAAAACACTCTCACTGGGAGAAGTGTGTGACTTGATTGGCGGTGGTACGCCATCGAAGTCGAACAAGAGCTACTATGGTGGCCATATCCCTTGGGCGACCGTACGGGATATGAGCAGTGATGTGATAACGACCACAGAGCATAGCATTACGTCAAAGGCAGTCGAGGAGAGCTCGACTAACCTTCTGCCGGCAGGTAGTGTTGTTATTGCCACGAGAGTGGGGTTAGGCAAGGTGTGTATGCTGGAGCATGACACCGCAATCAATCAGGATCTCAAAGGGGTAATCCCCAAAAAAAATGCGCCTTTGGATGTACGCTATTTGTTTTGGTGGCTAAAGAGTGTCGCAGACAAGATAGTTGGTGCCGGCAGAGGCGCGACGGTTCAAGGTGTCAAGCTGGACTTCGTCAAGACGTTACAGATCCCACTCCCACCCCTCCCCGAACAACGCCGCATCGTCGCCCTCCTGGACGAAGCCTTCGCCGCGATCGACCAGGCCATCGAGAACACCAAGAAGAACATCGAGAACGCCAAGGAACTGTTCGACAGCTACCTGAACGAGGTCTTCACGAAGAAGGGTGAGGGGTGGGTGGAGAGGCGGTTGGGAGACATCGCCAACACTCAGTATGGATTTACAACTAAGACGGCATCATCGCAGACCGGACCGAAGATTCTGCGCATTACTGATATTCAAGCCGGTGAGGTTCAGTGGAAGTCGGTTCCGCATTGCATCATTCCAGCTGACAAGTTGGATCGGTACTCACTCAAAAGCGGAGACATTGTCTTTGCACGAACAGGGGCGACGACTGGAAAGAGTTACCTGATAAAGAATCCTCCTCCATCAGTGTTTGCGTCATACCTTATTCGTCTGCAAATGAAACCAGCGACCGTATTGCCTGAGTTCGTGGAACTGTATCTACAATCAGCGTCATACTGGACTCAAATCCAGAGTGGAACGACAGGAAGTGCTCAGGGTGGGTTCAATGCAAGTAAACTATCGGAGTTGATTGTTACCTATCCCATCGACCGCGAGGACCAGTTGAGGTGGGTTGATAATCTGTCCGCAGTTAGAGAGCACTGTAGTACGTTGCAAGGTATTCAACTGGATAAGCATGCACTGCTCGTTGAGCTGAAGAGATCAATTCTACAGTCTGGGATGCAGCATGATAGGCAGTTTGTTGACTATTAGAACTTGAGAGCAGCTCGACCTTATGACCGAAGATGAAACCAGAGCCGAACTGATAGATCCCGCACTTAGTGCAGCAGGATGGGATCGGACTGAAGTGATCAGGGTACGTAGGAACCATCCGATAACGCTTGGTCGCATTGAGGGAGTACGGCGGGGCACACCCAAACGGGCAGACTATGTCCTACAGTATCGGGGGAAGAGTCTCGCTGTCATCGAGGCGAAGCCAGATGATGCTGGTGTCACCGATGGTGTAGGTCAGGCCAAGGACTATGCAGACAAGCTGAAGATCCGCTTCGCCTACTCGACCAATGGTAAGGGTATCTATGCTATCGACATGGAGACCGGTCAAGAGCGGCACGTTAATGCCTATCCGAGTCCTGATGAACTGTGGGATGCAACGTTTGCCGTGCAGAACAACTGGCGCGACCTCTTCTCCGCAGTGCCATACGAAGACAAGGGTGGTAGTCATCCACTGCGATTCTATCAGGAGATCGCGGTAGACCGCGTGCTGGAAGCCATCGCTGCCAACAAGCGGCGGATGCTGCTGACGCTCGCCACCGGCACCGGTAAGACATTCATCGCCTTCCAGATCGCATGGAAGTTGTTCCATAGCAGGTGGAACCTGAGCGGGGAGCCAACGCGCCGTCCACGTATCCTGTTCCTTGCGGACCGCAACAATTTGGCGAACCAGGCCTTCAACGACTTCTCGGCGTTTGATGAAAAGGCTATGGTCCGCATCAAGCCGTCCGAGATCAAGAAGAAGGGTCATGTACCAACGAACGGTCACATCTTCTTCACCATCTTCCAGACGTTCATGAGCGGTGTGGACGGTGAAGGCAGGCCTGCACCTTACTTCGGTGAGCATCCGCCCGACTTCTTCGACTTCATCATCATTGATGAGTGCCATCGCGGTGGTGCGAACGACGAAAGCACGTGGCGCGGCATCCTGGAGTACTTCTCGCCAGCCGTGCAGCTTGGATTGACGGCTACTCCAAAGCGTGATGAGAACGTAGACACCTACGAGTACTTTGGTGAGCCCCTTTACACATACTCCTTGAAAGAGGGCATCAACGACGGCTTCTTGACGCCGTTCAAGGTCCGCGAGATCACGTCCAACTTTGTAGAGTACACGTACAGTCCGGACGATGAGGTACTGGAAGGGGAGATCGATCCTGATGAGACCTATTCGGGTGACGACATCAACCGCACGATCGAGATCGAAGCGTTGGAGAGGGCCCGAGTTGAAGAGTTCATGAATGCGATCGATCAACGCGAGAAGACCATCGTGTTCTGTGCGAACCAGCGTCACGCTGCGCTGATCCGCGACCTGATCAATCAGGTGAAGGTCTCAACCGATCCGAACTACTGTCACCGCGTATCAGCGAACGACGGCGAAATCGGTGAGCAGCACCTTCGTGATTTCCGAAACAACGACAAGACGATCCCCACCATCCTGACCACCTCGCACAAGCTGTCGACCGGTGTGGATGCCCGGAATGTCCGGAACATCGTGCTCCTTCGTCCCATTCGGTCGATGATCGAATTCAAGCAGATCGTGGGTCGCGGTACTCGTCTGTATGACGGCAAGTACTACTTCACCATCTACGACTTCGTGGGCGCGCACGCGCACTTCCAAGATCCCGAGTGGGATGGACCGCCCGCAGATCCCCCTACGCGACCGGAGCCGCCAGGTCCTGGTCCACAGCCGACACCGCCCCCTCCCGAACCACCACCAGGAGGCGATCCACCCCCACGGCCGCCGATCATCCGCATCAAGCTGTCTGATGAGCGCGAACGCCAGATCGTCCACACCACGGTGACAACGTATTGGCACCAGGACGGCACACCGCTCATGGCACAAGAGTTCGTCACAATGTTGTTTGGTGAGCTCCCCAACTTCTTCAGGTCGGAGGACGAGCTGCGGGAGATCTGGAGCGATCCAGCGACGCGGAAAAACCTTCTTACCGGCTTATCCGAGAAAGGCTTTGGGTCGGAACAACTGGCCGAGATGCGCAAGATCATTGATGCGGACGCGAGCGACATCTATGATGTGCTTGCCAACGTGGCCTTCGCTGCCCAACCGGACACCCGTGCGAACCGTGCTCAGTATGCCACCGTCCACATACACTCCACATACGATGCAAAGAAGCAGGCCTTCCTGGGCTTCGTGCTTGACCATTACGTCAACATTGGCGTAGAAGAATTGGACATCGAGAAGCTGACGCCACTCCTGAAACTCCGGTACAACGACTCACTCGCGGATGCCCTCAAGGACCTCGGAGATCCGAAAGATGTCAACGAAGCCTTTGTGGGGTTCCAGAGGTGGTTATACGTACGAGATAGTAAACATGGTGACCGTCGTCAGTAGAACCACGCGTTTTGCTTGCCACTCACAATAGCGGTGCTCCGACAGCGTTTTCAGCAGCCATTGGAAGCAAACCAAGCTGACTCGATCAACTTGGGTCTACATGGCACGGCGTGGCAACTCTCATCGATTACCACTATCGATGGGGGAGGCGGACGGCGGACGCTTCCCGCTCGAAACCGATCTCCCGAGGTAACAGAATACCTCAAAGAGTGGGTATCTCACCCATTTTAGGGAGGTCTTATGACCACAATTTTTTCGTCGGCACTTAGT
The DNA here is from genome assembly GCA_024103135.1 of Bradyrhizobiaceae bacterium. Lineage (GTDB taxonomy): Bacteria > Bacteroidota > Ignavibacteria > Kapaibacteriales > Kapaibacteriaceae > OLB6. The sequence continues at coordinate 78,766 of JAGFIZ010000102.1, forward strand.
GCCGGAGAACTCATCTACTTGGCTACGGCCAAGTACGTCGAGGAGGCAAATCTCCAGATGCGTCGCTATCTCGGTGACGTAGACCCAGGCCACTCAAGAGTGATTGGGTCCGATGAGGATCGCATTGTCTCACTACAAACCAGTGATGGTGACGTAGTAGCGATGTACGAAGTCAGCGACGAAGGACTCGTCGATCTGATTCCTTAAGCCCACTCATGTGAGCTTAGATAAATTGGCCCTCTCATCAACAATGGTGAGAGGGCCATCTATTATCGGCTTCGATCCAGTGTGACCTTTGTGCCGGTCAGTTGCGTGAACGCATTAGGAGTGCCAACAGACCAACGGCACCAGCGACGGCCTTTTCTGTCTGCAAGCTTGAGCCGATCGCCTTGCATAGCTCGCGAGCTTCATCGTTGAATCCCGTGCGTGTGTGTGCTAAGGTCTCGCTTAGGCTGGGGACAGCTTCCCCTGCCTTGATTCGCTGTGTGATGAAGTCATGAGCCATTGCGATCGCAACGGTCTGGTCCGGTGTCAATTCGGGTTGTTTTGTCATTGGGAGATTCCTGGAATGAATGTGTCAAATTGTGGTGCTGGCTGCGGCTGTTGACTGACCATGCCCGTTTGTGCGTAGAATGGCGATGGTGCAGGTTCAGAAGAAACAGCCCACGGTGATGGCATCTCCACCGGAGCCTGTTGCTGGTGCGATCCGCGGTTGAGGAAGGCTGACGTGACCATGCCGATCAGTGGCGCGAAACGGTCTGCAAGCGTCGCTAATTTGTCCACGTCGAGTGAATCGCCAAATCCCTTTGGATTGGCCTCCTCCGATGTGTCTTCGAGTGCCTCGAAGCGAGCGATACGTATTGCAGCCTCGCGAAGTTGTTCGTCCTTCGTCGCAATCTGACTTCGTAGATCGCGAATCTCCTGCCGAGACTCAGCCAGCTCGGATTCGAGTCTTCCAACCAGCCATTTGGCAGTGTCGTCCATATCGCCGTCCTGTGATTGTGTCTTAATCTTTGTGGTTCGTGCCTTGGTGGCAGTACGGGTGGACTGCACAGGACCGTTGCCCTTACTAAGCACCACCTGATCGACCTGAGGGCCGAAGCGGTTCTTGAGGTTTCGGATCACGCGTTGCCCTTGGTCGTTACGTTCGCACCATAAGCGTACGTCGACCAAGTGACGCCAACGCGCGCCCCCTACCGTCCGCTTCTCCGTGGCATCAGCCTGAGCGACCAGGATGAATGCCACGTCCGGATAGGCCTCCAGCAGCCTGCTTGCTTCGTCCGGGGTGAGCCCGACTTCAGTGATGCTGTCGACGATCACAAACCTGTGTTCCCCTTCGTCCAACAGCGACTCCAAATCAGCGATGCACATCACCTCACATACATCAATGGAGTCGGGATCAATTCCGGCGTGTTTCGCTCGGAGTCCGATCGTTCCAGAACGTAGACGTTCTTCGCTGGTGGCGACCAACACAGCACCGTGGTCAGCAAGGTCACCAGCGAGTATCAATGCAGCAGTCGACTTGCCCGCTCCGCTCGCACCACCAAGCAGGATCGTGAACTGTTCGTCACGGGGCAGAGATCCCAGCAGCGGGGCCAGGATACCGTTCAGCGGAAGGGGGTCAGGCACGATCGTCATAACGCGCTCAAGGGGCATGGGCTGAGTCTCCGATGACATCACCGAGTCCTCTTGGTCAGCGAACAGGGACTGGTACAGGCGCACGACGCGGTCTGGCGGGTCGTCCTCACCCTCCCACCGTTTGACCGTTCTAACGTCGACCTTAGCAGCGCTCGCGACTTGCTGTTGCGTCACCCCCACTTGGTGACGTAGATCTTGAAGAAGTGACATTTAGCCCTCCGCCGTTACATCTACTTCTTGCGGCGTGGGGACATCACCACTACCACCACCGTCACCCTTAGGGGAGCCAAGTGATGGTAGTTCATCCGCAGGTCGTTCACCGCTTGATTCTTGCAAGCCAACCCTTTCGTACCCACGCCGGTCAGATAGCTTTCGTACAAGCCCCTCGGCGACGCGCGCTTTCAACCATCGCAGAGCAGTCGACTCATGAAAACCATGACCCACGACTCTTGCGGTAACTTGGTTGTATCGGAGTACGTTGTCGGTTTGGAACACGCCATCTATGGAGAGATCAACCTCACTCGATGCGGTCGAATCTATTGATGTGCCTGACCCAGACTGGTCTGCGCAATACCACTGCAGCGTCTCGCTGTCCTGTTGCAGACGGTAGCGCGTCGTAGGTAATGACCTACCGCGAACATTCATGAACATGTCGGAGCCTTCACGCTCCAAAACCATCAAGACCTCTGCTGCCTTGCTCAGTCCAGTACCGGCAATGCGGTCAAATCGGTCATTGTACATCGACTTCGTGAGATGATGAAGCGCAACAATCGAGATTCCATGCCTTAGTGCGAGGGACTGCAAACGCGCTGAGAACTCGTACTCGGCTTGGTACGGATCGGCATTAGAGAAGCGCGATGGCATGGTGAACCGGAGAGTGTCGAGGAAGATCGCCTTCACATCACCAAAGGCTTCAATCTGTTTCTCCAGCTCGAGTACTGAGTCTTCTTCCCACTCTTGCAGAGCATCACCGAGATAGAGATGAAGGTTACTCGGTGGCAGCTCTTCGTCATCTGTGTACAACCTCTCCAGTCGTGAGAGAACCGTGCTCAGGCCTTCTTCAAAACCGTAGTAGAGAACGCGACCGCCGTTGGTCGTGAACCTATCGAGAGCCTTTGTGCCTGTAGCAATCGGTATGGCAATTGACAGCAAGCTGAGTACACTCTTGCCACATTTTTCCCTGCCAGCCGCCAGGGTCAGGCCGATTGGCAAAAGATTCTCAATCACCCATGGCTGCTGTGGTATGGCGTGGCGATTTCGCCAGATATGAAGTGCGCTTGCGCCAGGGAAGTATGCTTTGGTAGAACCAGGAGTCAGTGTCATCGCACACCTCCATGATACGAGGCTTGATGCTCAAGCTCTGTTGCCATGTAGTACGGATCGTGTCGTGACCTGTAGCGTTCGATCAGCCGGTAAGCTTGAGCGTTCGTCACCTCACGCGTCTGTAGAGGCGTACCCGCAGCATCATCAGGGTACTCTAACAGGACAAACTGAAGGCTGAAGTCCATGCCGAGACCAAGTTCACGGAATACCCAGCAGGGAACGTCCTTGAGTGGCTTGTGATGCCGATAGTATGCGCATGCCTGGTTGAGCAGGGCTTCCGCGAGGAGGTCGGAAGGGATTCGTGATAAGGCCCCATCCGTCATCGGGAATCCAAGATCGAAGAGGGTTCGCATCATGCTACCCTCCAATCTCGATCGTTCGAGGCGAGGACCGCATCGACATCACGACGGAGGAAGTACACCCGTCGACCGATTCGACGAGGCTGAATGAATCCCTGTCGCTGCCAGGCGGCCAGTGTCGACGGAGCGATCTGAAGCTCGTCCAGGAGCTCTTGTCGGGTCAGGATCTCGTTGCCGCGATCCTCTGCGGTGGGTGGTGACTGCGCGGACGCGGCGTTCCGCATGGCCGACGCAACGGCGTCGGTGATGAGCTCAGCCAGGCGGTGTTCGCTGACTGGGACAAGTAGGGAGGTGTTCATCTGAACCTCAGGTGATTGTGGATGTTGTTCGATTAGGATCAAATGACCCTACCTGAACAGAAACCCCTGAGGTGTGAATGCTAATCAGGCACCTTGTCCTCACTTGTCTGTATCCCCTTGTTAACTATTGGCTTAGGAGAACTCTTCGCGAGTTCTGCCTCGATCCCTCTCAAAAGGTCTTCGAACAGACTCTTCGCTTCTCGCAGCCCAACAGTGACGGCAAGGTTCGCCCTTGCCTCACGAGCTGTATGGTGTGAGTATCCAGTTAAGACAGCCGCTACCTTATCAACGGTGGTGTCAGGAAGCGGCCTCATTGCAATCTTGGCAAGTACATGTATCATCATACACGCAGCTGAACCATCAATTGGCGCGCGGTCTTCCTTCTTCTGTGCCTCCGCCACCTTTCGCTTCTTTGAAGATTTCGAGCGAATGGCCTCCACAATGTCATAGAAGAACTCGCCCGAGGCGAGGTCAGATGGAATCTCAGCTGCCACTGATCTTAGCGTAGCTAATGCAGCATCATAGTGTTGGTAGGCGGGATCATCAAGAAGACCTTCTCTCTGCCTCTCGGATGTAGCCCTCTCCACTTTTCGACGTAGCTCTGCCTCAAAGACCTCGACCCAGTACTCACAATGCGAACGAAGATCGCCGATAAATGCTGCGGCCTTGTCATCCAACGCAAGGGCCTTGTTCTCGGCTGATCTGACGAAAAGAAGGATGTGTTCAGGAGAAACGTGTCGCCAAAACGTAGCAACACCACTGCCTCGCGTGTTCACAAGATCAGGCTGACATCGCTCCATGTAGGCACGCAGCCAGTCTGGGACCGGATTTGAATCCACATGAACGGATCCTTCGGCAGCTATTCGAAGTGCATCATCGACAGACAGCTTATCAGTTGCTGACATTGAGCTTTTGGTTCCATTGGTGAAGTGAGAATGCCTGGTTCAAGCTGTATCGACCGTCGAGGCACCTTGGGTAGTTTTACCGTACAGTCCTCTGGTCGAACATACACCAAACGCAAGGTATGTAAGGTGAAATGGAAGTCGGCAATGTACAAGGTATGGGCGTTTACTCGCCTGTTGCTCTTGATAGTATCAGTTACGGCAACCCTGTATTTGTCATACTGGCTGACGTGTGGCTACGAGCTTGCTACGGCGTGCTTCGCAGGTGTCGCCGTGGTAGCGGCGATCTTGGCATATAGAAGTCAGGAGCAACAGCGTCGAAGTACATACCTCGAAACCAGAAGAAGTCAGATCTGGGCTTCCTTTGATTCAATGATGCAGCTCGCTGAGTCTCGTCGGCCCTCATCATCTTTAGTACCAACGTTGAACGGGAGCCTCCAGGCGCTCGAGTTAGAATCAGAGACTCTTCCAGACGCCTTGTTCAATACTCTGCAAGCACAGTGGTCAGTTGTCGAATACTGGATCGTTATCGGAAGTTGGTGCAATCTCATGTTCACCAAGGAGTTCGAGGAGATGCAGAACGATCGCAATGCCGTTGCGACGCTTCTCGTGGGTTCGCTTGGCTCTGACCATGTAGCAGCACTCGTTGAGTACGCCGCTCGATCCAGCAAAGCAGCATTCTATCCGCTGATATTCCTCCTATGGCTTCACGGGGGGGTACGCGACGTGTACGCTACAAATGAGGCGGACAGTGCTCTGTTAGATGCAGTCGATAACAACATGATACGCTACGCCAAGATGAGAGCTGGAGCCTAATCCAGAACCAGTGCTTTAAGCCGTTCTGCAGTCATCTGCCAATTCGCCGGAACGCGGTCTCTCACTCCTGCCGCATAACCGCTCTTGTATGTGTGATCCTCATGAAGGATGGTATCACCGCGACCGTTGCGTACACCCCTGAGATGGTCACCAACCTCCAATGTCGACGCGATGTACATTCTCGGCAGTTCATGCTCCTTCACATCCCGGAACTGGATGAAGCAGAACAGGTCGACATCCTTGTGCTTCTTCAGCCAGAGATCGATAGCAGCGTGGTAATCAGGAGACATATGCTGATCGCCCGCTACCTTCTTCATGTGCGTGAGTTGGGTTTGCGTTAGTCCCCAAGAGCCATCTTTGCTGCCCTTTACAGAGACAGTAACCCTCATGTCATCTCGGACGATAACGAGATCGTATCCGGGTTGATTCGCTCCGTACTGGAGGGATACATCCCAACCCAAGCGCGCGAACTGGCCCGCTGCGAAGGCCTCTGCAGCGACGCCTACGTGCCAAGGTGAAACTTGTGGCTTCATTATTGTACAGATACAGGTCGCCCTATGGGGCATGCCATGTTAGCCAAAGTCAAGGCCTAATCAGCGCGCGCAGTAAAAACAAACTCTGGATCACCAGAATGAGGCTGATTAGTGTGGGAGAACGTCGCATCATATCTCTTACCGTTGGGCAGTTCAATGTGCCAGTTGTCGCCCATTTCGAGGCCACTCGGTGTCATCTCGGCCTCGACTTGAAGCCGTGGACTAACGAGTTCGGGGTTCCCAGAAAGATGATCACGGTCGAGGATTGTACCATCTTGATCTTGAACTACAATCTTCACCTCAACCTCAGCCGAAGCTGAAACATTGACCATTACCTTAGCCATGTCGGTGTCCTCCGTAACAGTGCGATGGATGTTTGTTGAAAATATATACCAAAGCAATTATGCCGAGCGCAATAGATCGCACACTCGGCAGATGCTAAAAAGGAAACGAGAAGTCTTTACCCAAACACGTCCCGTACCGCCTCCGCGGCGTCCTCTTCCGTCATCCTCACGTACTTCATGAAGCTACGGACATCCTTGTGTCCGGAGAGCTTCATGACGAGTTCTTGAGGTCGCTTTGCACGTAACATAATCGTGATGAGAGATACTTTAGAAAGTTGTGGATGGTGGTAGAACTTACGACTTGACCGAAAGAAAAGAAAGGCGTAACCTGTGGTTGAATACAGTTTTTTCAAACTATCCCCAGGAGACGCCTTATGAACAGGGC
>JAGFIZ010000103.1 GCA_024103135.1 Bradyrhizobiaceae bacterium
CCTGTTCATAAGGCGTCTCCTGGGGATAGTTTGAAAAAACTGTATTCAACCACAGGTTACGCCTTTCTTTTCTTTCGGTCAAGTCGTAAGTTCTACCACCATCCACAACTTTCTAAAGTATCTCCCCCGAAGGGTGTGCATCCACTACGCGACGAGGAGATCTCCCGAGATAACCATCCAGCCCACACGTTTAGGACAACCTACCGGTACAACACGCTTGGGCAGTTAACTGAGCAATCCACACCGGACGGCGGCATCACAAAATTCTGGTACAATGCAGTGGGTCAGCTCCGTCTCTCGCAGAATGCCCGGCAACTACCAGACAACAAGGTTTCATACACCAACTACGATGCCTTGGGCAGAGTCGTTGAGGTCGGCCAAACCACCGAGAGCAGTCCTGCCACGGCTGCAGCGGGAACAACCACTGCTGCAGGTGAGTACCGAGTCATCACCAAATACACGGATTTCTTTGATCTTCCCGAGCCGTGGGAAGCGCGCGACCAGCGATTCCTGGACAATCGCGTCAGTCGCGTTCAGAGCGACCGTGACGGGGACACCACCACCATGGACGACCTTGTCACCACCTACTACTCTTACGACCCACACGGCAACGTTGAGTGGCTGGTCAACGAACTGCCGGGTCTCACCGGCACGGAGAACAGGCAAGGCGTGCTCACCGAATACGAGTATGACATCATCAGCGGCAAGGTCATTCGCGTGGCCTACCAGCCGGGACGCTACGATGAGTTCCGTCATCACTACCGCTACGACCACGACTCGCGCCTGGTCTCCGTTTCCACCAGCCGCGACAGCATCATCTGGGACGAAGACGCCCGCTACGAATACTACGATCACGGTCCGCTGCGCCGCATGGAACTTGGCCAGGACAGCGTGCAAGGCATCGACTACACCTACACCATCCACGGGTGGCTCAAGGCAATCAACACACCATCGCTCGACTCATCGCTGGATGTCGGTCAGGATGGCATGGTAGGGGGCGATCATGCCGCGTTCCCGAGAGACGCGTTCGGCATGATCCTCGGATATCACGACAGTGACTTCGTGCGCAGCGAGTCGCAGTTTGAAACAGGAGCAGACTGGACGTATCCCGGCGTTAACCTGTACAATGGCAACATCTCTTCGTGGACGTGGGACTCACGTGATCTGACGGGCACTCCACAAGGCGCGCTGGCAGCATCCTATCGCTATGACGTGCTCAACCGCATCAAGCGCGACACCATTCATGCACGAGGTACCGAAGATTGGGAAGCCAGCACCGGTGCCTACGAAACCAGCTATGCCTATGATCCCAACGGCAACATCCTCACGCTCACCCGCAACGACGGCACAGGCACACAATTCGATGACCTTGCCTACACCTATCTTGCCGGCACGAACAGGCTCACCCATATCGATGATTCTGAAGCAGCAGGCGCCCATGCCTCAGACCTGGATGACCAGTCCGCGGACAACTATGCCTATGATGCCACGGGCAACATGACGCAGGACGTGCTGGAGGACATCGACCTCATCACCTGGACACCGTCGAACAAGATCGATTCGATCAACAAGGGAGACACGCTGGCGATTTCGTATCTCTATGATGCCAAGGGCAACCGAATTAAGAAGATTGTGTGGGATGGCAGCGGGGCGTCTACTCTCAAGGCGACTACCTGGTACGCCAAAGACGCTGCAGGCAACCCGATGGCTATCTACACCATAGAGCGGGATACTGGTGATCTCACTCTTAGCCAACTCGCCATGTCCGGATCCAGCCGACTAGGGCTGGCAGAGATGTCACTGCCTTACACAACATCCTTGTCTGATATAGCGAATCGGGCAGTTGGACCGCGCCAATACGAACTAGTGGATCACTTGGGGAATGTTAGGATACTGATTGCGGATCTAGTACTGGACGATAGTGGTACGGCTATGGGCTCAGTGCAATCAGCTACGGATTATTACCCATATGGCATGATAGCTCAAGAGAGGAATGTTTTCCTAGAACATCGGCACAGGTACGGCGTACAAGGTCAGGAAATAGAACACGAGATAAATTCAGAGCACTATACGGCGAGATACTTTAGAAAGTTGTGGATGGTGGTAGAACTTACGACTTGACCGAAAGAAAAGAAAGGCGTAACCTGTGGTTGAATACAGTTTTTTCAAACTATCCCCAGGAGACGCCTTATGAACAGGGCA